>NZ_JBIWDU010000010.1:0-242489 GCF_044762155.1 Neobacillus sp. NPDC097160
GACTCATATCAAGGACTAAACGATATTTTATCTGAAACAAATAATAATTATTTGTCTTACTAATAAGAGTTTTGATGAACATATATATAATAAATAATTTATCATTTAAGAAGGTGTTGATTATCAGCACCTTTTTTATTTTGGTGTAAAAAAGAAATTAATAGGGGGATGATGTGATGACAATAAACAAAAACCAAATACCAGTACCTTCTTCACTTAGTCCTGAACAAGTAAACCTTGCAAAAGCTTTTGTTCAGGAACGACATACTTCAGGAATCAGTGTTTCAGATTTCCTTTCTAAACATGGGAAAAGCACTAAAACGTGGTACGAATGGCAAAAGGATGAAGTATTTGATAGTTACCTGAAAGCTTTGGGTGGAACTATAGTTTCAGATGATGAAAGGGAAGCTTTTCAGATTGTAAAAAAGAAAATAATGCAAATGGCAACAAAACAAAGTGCATCAGTAAAGGAAGTTGAACTATTTCTTTCAACTTTTCAATATGTGGTTGAAGCAGAAAAACAAGATCGAATGAAGGAACTTGGTATTCAACCAGCACATGAAAAGGCACGTAATGAAAGAACTGTTGAAGATAGAAAAGCGGTACTTCTTCAGCGTTTAAAAGGGTAAAACAACCAAAAAACAAACAGGGAGAAATGGAAATGAAATTTAAAGCAATGGAAACATTATTTTCAAAAGCAGATACTACCGAAAGTAAATATGAAGCCGTACTTGAACAAAAACAGGAAGAACTTCTGAAACTTCAAGCTAAACTTCAGGATCAGAATAGTATGCTTCGTGATATGCACAAAGAAACCCTTCTAGGAACTATCAGTTCTGAAACATATGAAGCTGAAAAGAAAAAGGTTGAATCACTTCAGGAGAAGGTTCAGGAAGTACAGAAGGAACTGCACATGATAGAAGTGTACCAGACTGAAGATATTAAAGCAGTGATTGAAGAATTGGATGCTGAAAAATCAAAAGCTTTTGTAAAGCATCAAGACGAATTTAAAAAACTACAAATGGAACTGCTTGAAAGTAAGCAATCCTATCTGAAAAAGATGGTGGAAGCAAAGGCAAAATATGATGAACTGGTGGCACCTGAAAGAAAGCTTGATGCTTTGAAAATTAAAATGGGTATCAAGAAAAACTCTTATATTGGTAATGCTTTTGAATCTTTGAACATGGTTTCAGTTGGTGCTGGTTATGAACCCCTAAGGATTGACCAAAAAGAAGTACAAGATGCTTTGTGGTATGGAAAGATACCTGAACGATTAAACAAAGTGATAACTGAAGAAAAAGAAAAAAGGAGTCTTGAAAATTAACTGAAAAAGGAAAAATGTTTTAACTAAATATGTCTTTTACAAAATCAAATAAATCAAAAAAAGCCCACTTCATGAACAGTGGGCTAAAAAAATACTATAAGCTAACTACTAATATTCTCTCTTTCCTTTTCAAATTCTCTCTTTACCAATCTAACAGCCCTTTCAGATTCCACAGACATGCTTTCTTTGTTAGTTTTGTTAAACCCACATTTAATACAAGTCCATTTATACCTTCCGAAAAAATTTACTTTTTCTTCTAGTTCAGTTTCACATTTTGGGCATCTAGCTGGAGTTAAAGCTTCAAGTGAGTCAATATTAATATTTCTTTCACCATAACTTCTTATACTGTAAATAGGATTTTGTATGATCCAGATTACGTCACGGAATGGGACTTTTGCAATTTTCTCCCAACCATATGTTGGTGATTGAAAAGAAGTAAAGAACCTATCATTTCTTCTTTTCATCACCACTACCCTTCTATAAATCAAAGATGCAATTAACCATACTATTAGTAGAGAGGTGCTAATAATAAAGTAAGGGCTACTTAACCATTCAAACCATTCCCCGGTTTTAATTCGTGAAACAATAACTGTTATAACTGGGTTTAGTAGGTTCATGATGATGGATATAACAATTCTGCTTAGTAAGTTCTTAACAAACTTCAATTGAAACTCCCCCAAATTATTTTATTTTTATAGTATTATTATAGGCAAAAATTTTTCCATTTATACCTATATTTTGATATAAAACACTATTAATCTACATATTTATTATTTAAGTGTCAATATATAACATTCAGAAGTCTACTTAAGGAACACAAACAAAACCATAGAAGTCAGTTTTACTGTTAGATATTGTAAAGGTTTGTATTGAAAACTATTAATATTACTGTATAATATACTGTAGGATTTAACGTAAAATACTAGTGATTTTTCAAGTGAATACAAGTGTATAATTCTAATAAACGTTGATTTGACGGTGATTTGAAGGGGTTAAAAGGTTGAAGTTTTTTCCCACAGTCTTCAAAACTGCTTGAGACCTGCGTGCCAGGTCTGGTGGGTTCGATTCCCACGCAGTCCCGCCAATCCTTACACGAATGTATCAAAGAATCTCATACTTGGATTGCATAAGGGGCCTTTCTATAATCGGCTTACTCCTTGTAAACATTACATCATTTAGTTGGCCCGAACTTTACGATTCATCTCCTAACTCATTTTGGAATACTCCCATAGAAAAAGTCATTTATGTATTCCTTACAATTTTTATTCAATCAAACTTCTATCCTATTTTTGCCTTACTGTTTAGTATTAGTGTTAATTTGGTCTTTGAAAGTGCCATTAAAAAAGGATTAGAACCATACCGTATATTAACCAAGCGGATGCTATCTCTATTACTAATCGCCGCAGCATATGCTTTCCTCATTTTGTACGGAGATATTCTAATGGTTTACGCATTGTTTGGACTGATTTTGCTAACATTCTACTGGTGTAAATGGAAAACCTTATTATTCATAGGAATACCCTTATTGTTGATCCCATCTATACGGAGGATTGCTGTATCTTACTAAGACCACAATAATATCATTTAATAATTCTTCGACCATTCAGCTTGTGGTCGATAATTATCAAAATGGTACGATAAAGGCGCAAAGTCAAAATCTTGCTGATTGGAGGACACTCGGTTTATTTTTTTTGATTGTGCCAAGATAATGATAGCTTATCAAGGAAGTAATACCTTATGTGCTGATTACTTTGACGTGATTGTATGATTAATGATAGGAAGTATCCTGTAGGTATTTGTATTAGAAAGGGTGTAATGAATGTACCAAATAAAACAGTATAAAGATAACCATTTCGATATTTATGAACTATTGGACTCAGGATCAAATTCATGGTTAAAAGTGGCACCTGAAAGAGGTGGAATTATTATCGGATTTGGTGTTCAAGGAGAGGAGATATTGTTTTTAAATAAGGAGACCTTTTATGATCCCGAGGCAAATGTAAGAGGGGGGAATCCAATCCTTTTTCCTATATCCGGTCAGCTGGAGAATGGAGAATATGAATGGGACGGGACAACCTATAAGATGAGAAATCATGGAGTGGCTAGAAATCATCCTTGGGAAGTAGTCGAAACTAATGTGAAGGATGAAGCTTCGATAACCATTCGTTTGAAAAGTACCCAAGAAATGAAACATTCATATCCGTTTGGTTTTGAAGTTATTTATACCTATGTCTTACGAAAAAATAGCTTCACCATTTATCAGGAATATAAAAATCTGTCAGATAAGGATATGCCTATATATCCTGGCTTTCACCCATACTTTCGGACTGCTCAAAAAAATATCTCATACGAAACAGATGCAAAAAATTATCTTGATTACAACGATATGAAAATAAAAGAGGTCAGCCAAGGCTTGGATCTAACAAATAAGATAGAATCCCTGGTTCTTTTGGATGCGAAACAAAAGAAGATCTCCTTCGAATTACCGGAAATAAAAAAGAAAATACATATGACTTACGGTGAAGAATTCAAATATGTATATTTATGGACCGAAAAAAATCAGGAATTTATCTGTGTAGAACCATGGATGGCAATGACCAATGAATTAAATCGGAAAGAAGAACTTGTCTTCGTAAAACCAAACGAATCAATAAAAACAGAACTGACCATTTCAGCTGAATAAACAGGCACTTGATTAAAAATATTAAGGGCCATGTAGTATAACTACTACATGGCCCTTTTGTATGTTACTGTCTAAGCGGTGTTTATGCCTTAATGGTCTGATTTTTCAGGTTGAAAAACGTATTTAACGCCAAGATAACGCCATCATGATCATTATCCTCTGTCACGAAATCAGCACTTTCCTTCACACATTCAGGTGCATTTCCCATGGCAATCCCTAAACCGGCTGCTTTTAACATGTCGATATCGTTCGTTCCGTTGCCAATCGTTACAACCTCTTCAGGGGATATTCCGAACTCATTGATGATAGGTAAAATCCCAGACCATTTTGATGCAGTCGGAAAAACCTCTAAACGATCTCCTTCATCAAAACATGCAGCACCGGTTACTTTTTGGTGCAGCATTGAACGCTGAGTTTGATCGAGATACAGGACTAAACGATGTGCTTCCTGGTCGGTGTCCAGTAGATCAGAAACTTCAGCTGTTGGCAGCAAGTACTCAATTCCTTCTGGCTGACGATTACACCGGGATGTTCTATTGGAAAAATGGATATAAGCACCGCCTAATTTCTCGGTTTCGCTACATAATTGATAGGCTAGTGAGGAAGGGATTTTGTCATCATGTATGATTTTCCCGTCCATAAGAGTAAACCCTCCATTATATGTTACGTATAGTGAACACCCGAGCATTTCTCCATATTTTAACGCACCATCAAAAGAGCGTCCAGTAGCTAATCCCACATGAATCCCTTTCTGTTGAAGAGTTTTAATTGTTTCGATTAAGTTGATATCTAATTGCCCTTCAGAATCTAAGATGGTTCCGTCGATATCTAGAAACACCATCCGATACATTTTACTCACCTCGTTATATATTGTTATAACAGTACATTAGTAATAATATACAAAATACATTTTTTTGTATATTAAAATTAATCCTAAATATTTTTTAAAAAAAGTATTGTAAACGCTTTTCAACCATGTTACATTATGTGTACAGAAAGTACAAAAAATTGTATATTCAAAATGAACAGTAGCTCGATGCTAAATATTTGAGAAACGCTTTAAGCGATTTTTATTTTATTACATTATACAAAAAATTGTACATTGAGAGGATGGTGATAATGGAAAGTCTTGAAAACCTTTTTTCAAAAAAGGGAATTATATTGCAAAAGATTGCGGAAGAGCTGATGTTCATAGAGGTAAATGAGCGACTGCCAAAAGTTGGTGACTTTGCTGCTGAATTTCAGGTAGGACGCGGGACCATTCAAACGGTATTAAAAAAATTGGAGAATGAAAACTGCATTAAATTAGAAGCAAGAGGTCATCTTGGAACATTTCTGCGATACAAAAATATTTCGAATTTATTAAAATTCTCTGGAGCTAATCAAATTACAGGCGTCATGCCGCTTCCGTACTCCAAAAAATATGAGGGTCTAGCGACAGGAATCACTTCGCAAATTGAACAGCTGGGACTATCATTGAACATTGCGTTTATGAGAGGATCAAAACCACGTGTTAATGGAGTGAGTGATGGAAGATATGATTTTGCGCTAATGTCTAAGTTTTCAGCGATTGAAGAAATGAAAAAAGACAGATCTTTAAAAATTGCCTTGGAATTTGGGGCAAAGACCTATGTGTCAGAGCATGGAGTAATCTTTTCCGAACCTAGCATGGAAAAAATCACGAGTGGAATGAAAGTTGGGATTGATAGCTTCTCTACTGACCAAAAAATATTAACCAATGCTGAAGTTATGGATATAGATGTTCAGTATTTAGAATTTAACTATATGCATTTATTGCAGCATTTGAAAGCGCATACGATTGACGCGATGATATGGAATGTAGATGAAGTTGATTCGTCATCCTATAACATTAAGCCGCTTACTTCACCGCTTGCAATTAAATTTGAGAAACAGATGAATGAAGCTGTTTGTGTCATCCATGCGGATAATCGAAAGATGGAATACATTATTAAGCTATTATCTTTAAGTAGAATTGTAGATATTCAAAAGCAGGTAGTAAACGGGGATATGATTCCTGAATATTAATTTTTTAAAACTTAATATACAAATATTTGTATTTTGGTGGAGGTGGTTATTTTCGTATTGCGCATCAATAAAAATCACAAAATAAGAGTAATAAACTCATCTGATATACAGTTTTTGGTATATTGATAATCTTAAAAGAATAGAAAGGGGCATTATTGATGGATGCTACTTTAAAAGAAAGAATCGATTTATTACACGATACCAACCAAATTAATGATGAAATATATAACCGTCTGCCTTCACTATTGGAGGAAGTCGAAGAGTTTCTTCATGTAAAACTAACGGAAGAGAATGCTGGTTCTTTTACCAGTCACATTTCGGTGGCCTTGCAGAGAATTAGGGATAACCAGCCGGTATCTGAAATTTCGACTGAGTTAGAAAGTGTAATCGGAAATAACCAAGAGTATTTTCAATTTGCTAAAGAATTACTGAAAAATGACTATACAAATATTGAGGCTGAAGCTGCCTTTATTACATTGTATTTCTGTTTGTTAACTGGAAAGGAGAATGCGTAATGTTACGAATTGTTGTTGGAGGTCTTAAGAAGGACATTATTGAGAGAAGTGCAAAAGCAGCTGGAGGAGAACATGTACTAGTAACGGTTACATCTGATTTTGATGCGGCTAAAAAAGTAAAAGCAGGAGATGCAGATTATTATTTTGGAGCATGTAATAGTGGTGGCGGTGCGGCACTTTCGGTTGCAATTGGGATCCTAGGCTATGGCAAATGTTCTACAGTAGCCAAAAACGGAAAGAAACCAAATCCGCAAGAAATTGAAAAATTAGTGAATGACGGAAAAATCGCTTTTGGTATGGCTGTAGAGAGTATAGAAGAAGCTGTACCAGTCATTGTTAATAGCTTGCTTAAAAAACATGAAGTTGTATAGGAGATGTGGAAATGGATATCTTTCAAAACTTATCTATTATTGAAATTGCAGTTGTTGTCTTGCTTACAACTTTAACTGCATTGGCAGCACATTGGGGGAAATCTGTTTTCCATGATGGAATTCGCCCAATCTTACCTGAGTTTTTGGAAGGGCGAATGAAGCGTCCGGAATTGGCTTCTATCTCCTTCGGATTAAGTATTGGCTTTATTGTATCTGTAGGAATTTCCTTTGCAGTTTCCTTCAAAATGTTAAACCCATGGCTGCTTTTCCTTCCAACCGATATTTTGGGAGTAATGTCTACTAGCTGGTGGATGGCGGCAGGGCTAGGAGCAATTTGGGGACTTGTTGCATTATTTGGACTAGCAGGAGTACAGACTGCATTTTCCTTCTTGCCAATTGATTTACTAGGTTCTTTAGGGGAATTATCAACACCAGTTCTCGTTGCATTTACTGCGTTTCCAATTATCGCGATACTATATCAATTTGGCTGGGTGAGAGCCCTCATTTCCGGGCTTGTGGCATTAGTAGTTCGTCAATTGCTTCCATTTGTAGGTGGCATTTTCACAGATAAAGCGAATGCCAATTTAAATGAAGCAAGTGAAATTGCAGGAGTTACTTTCGCGAAAGATGCAGACTTTGCTGGTAAAGTGAAGGCGCTTCAGGACGCAACTTCAAGTAACCCACAGATTCAAGATTTACTAGCACAAGCAACGAATAATTTTTCTTTGGGAAGTACGATTTCCGGTTTTACCATGCAAGTTGCCGTATTGATGTTAATAGGAATGATTCTATTAATTACGTTTGCCATTATGAAAGATATGAAAGATAAGACTGAAATTACTATCGACGCAGAAGAAGAAAACATTTTTGAAGCACGGACAAAAAGAATTTTTAAAGGTTTGCCAATTTTAGCAGCGATTGGTGCTTTACTTGCCATTGCTACGAATATGGGATTAATGAATGGTTCCGAGGTCGATGGTCCAATCTTACAGCAAGCATGGGCAGCTGAAGGGGAAGAGCGAGCTAATCTTCTTCAAAGTGCGGCTATTGCCGACATTATCAGAGGGATTAGTTTCATTCCATTAATTGCCACAACAGCGCTTGCGACAGGTGTTTATGGTGTAGTAGGTTTAACCTTTGTTTTCCCTGTTGGTCTATTAATGCCAAATCCCATTCTCGCTGGTGTTGTCGGTGCACTTTGGATTTGCATAGAAGTAATTACGCTTCGTGGAATTGGCCGTTTCTTACAGCGTTTCCCATCATTACGTGAAGCGTCAGATAATATTCGTTCATCCATGAACTCTATGATTGAACTTGCTTTATTCATCGGTGGTGCTTTCGCAGCAATGAAAATGGCACCAGAAGCCGTTGGTTTATCTTTAACAATTTATATTCTATTATACGCTGCAAACGAAGGTCTTGGCCGTCCAGTTATGAAACTTGCAGCAGGTCCAGTAGCGATCATATTAACTGGTATTATTTTAAACTTATTATATTTTCTTCATTTAATTTAAAACATTGAAAGGTAGGATTAACCTCCCTTTCCCTTTGGGGGTAATAACATTGAAAGTTCTTTCCGTTACAGGAGCAATCGATCCGCAGCAAGTACAGAAAACGATGATCCATGAACATCTGGTCTTTGATCTTTCTGGAGTGCGTCAAGAAGTAGACCAGGATTCAAGGCTTGAAGACACTCCAATCTTAGACCGAGAAATCGAAATCCTCAAGGAATCAGGCTGTAACACCATTGTAGAGGTTTCAAATCTAGGGATGGGCAGAGCTGCAAAGGCACTTTATCACATAGCTAAAAAGCATGATTTAGTCATTGTTGCTTCAACGGGTTTTTATAAAGAATCCGTGTATCCAGCTTTTGTTTTTGAAAAATCAGCAGAAGAGCTTGCCGATATCATGATCCGAGAAATCACAGAAGGAATGGATGATACGGACATTAAAGCGGGACTCATTTCTGAAATTGGCAGCAGCCTCAACGAAATCACAGCAACGGAACAAAAAGTATTTCAAGCTTCAATTATGGCCCATAAGAAAACAGGTGCACCGATTAGCACACATTGTGAGATTGGAACAATGGGAAAAGGACAGCTGGAGATTTTTCAAAGAAATGATGTAAATATGACTCAGATCTCTTTCGGTCATCAAGATTTAAACACAGATATAGAAGAACAACTTCTCCTTTTAAACAGTGGCGCCTATATCCAATTTGATACGATTGGAAAAAATAGCTACCGCAAGGATTCTGATAAGGTAAATAACCTGCTTGTATTACTAGACCGTGGGTTTGAAGACCAGATTATGCTGTCTTGTGATATTACAAGAAAGTCCCATTTGAAAGCACACGGCGGACATGGTTATAACCATTTATTTGAAAGCTTCATTCCTGCGCTAATAAAAAGTGGCGTAACCAATGAAATCATTGAAAAAATGCTTATTCACAACCCTCGTAAATTTCTTGCATTTTAATACAGAAAGAAGGGTAGGAAATGAGTAATAAATATGAAACTTCTGTTTTAAAAAATATGACTGTAGATGAGGCGAAGAATCTACAGTTTCTACTAATGGATGAAGTAACGAAGGAGTTTACACATAATGAATTCTTTCAAATCGGTGATATAGGTCTTCATCCTGACTATCATCGTCCTAAGATGACAGCCAGAGTAGAAAAAGTCATTGCCAAAACCTTTGGTGCGGAGGCATGTGCATTAGTTCGCGGGAGCGGAACAGGTGCTATCCGTGAGATTTTAAGTATATTACTTGAACCACGTGATCAATGCATTGTCCATTCCGCACCGATGTACACCACAACGAAAGAAACATTTCGTTTAATGGGATTAAAACAAAATAGGGTCAATTTTAATGATAAATCGGATTTCATTCAAGTATTAGAACAAGATCAAGAATCAAAAGTGGTATACGTTCAGCATTCACGACAACAGCCTGTCGATGAGTATACCTTAGAGGAAATCATAACGATAGTAAAAGAGTTACGTCCTGATTTAACCGTTGTCGTTGACGACAATTATTGTGCGATGAAAACGGTCTTGATTGGTACACAGGTAGGTGCCGATTATTCAACTTTTTCAGGATTTAAATTGTTAGGTCCTGAAGGTATTGGTGTGATTTTAGGAAAAAAAGATGCAATTGAACGACTTCACCAACGAAATTATTCTGGTGGAGGGCAAGTACAAGGTTTTGAGGCGCATGAACTGCTTCGAAGCTTGGCGTTTGCTCCTGTTATGATTGCCATTCAAAATGAGCAGGTTGAGGAATTGTGTCAGCGGTTAAATAGTGGAGAAATACTAGGAGTTAAAGATTCCTATATAACCAATTCGCAATCCAAAAACGTGATCATTGAATTTGAGAAACCAATTGCTCAAAAAGTGATCGAACTTGCTTCAAAATATGGTGCAGCAACTTATCCAGTTGGTGCGGAATCACGATATGAATTAATCCCTATGATTTACCGAGTATCTGGAAGTTTTCTCGAAAGTCGACCAGAACTCTCTCAGCATGGGATCAGAGTAAATCCGATGAAATCTTCTGCATCAACAGTGGCTAGAATTTTGCAAAATGTACTAGAAGAAATCTCAAGGGGATGAACAACCCATGTTTATTAATATGACAAAGAAACGAAATCCAGGTCTAATCCAAGCAGCAGTAAAACTTCACCAAGATGGAGTTATTCCTGCGAATACGTATGTAATTGATTTGGATTCGTTAGAAGATAACGTAAGAAAACTTAGCCAAACAGCAAAAGAGCATGGACTAAATTTGTATTATATGTCAAAGCAAATTGGAAGAAGCGGATTTGTTGGACAGGCAGTCGAGCAAAATGGAATTGAACGAGCTGTTGCCGTTGATATCGATGAAGCGTTTGAACTTAAAAAGCAAGATTGCAAAATAGGTAACATTGGTCATATTGTCCAACCTAGTAAATCACAATGGGAAGAAGTATTGACAAAGCTAAACCCTGAGGTTGTTACTCTTTTTTCAGTGGAAAAAGGTAAACAGCTTTCAACAGCAGCAGAAAAGTTGGGTGTCGTTCAGGATGTCATACTTCGCGTGATCAAGCCTTCAGATATGGTTTATCCAGGACAATTCGGTGGTTTCTTAATCAATCAACTTGAAGATAGTTTAGAAGAACTACTGAAACTTAAAGGAATCAAAGTGATTGGTATTACTAGTTTTCCTGTACTACAAATCAATAGTGAAAAAAGTGATTTTGAATTTACTTCCAATATGGAAACGATAAAGCTTTCAAGAAAAATCCTTGAAGACAAGGGGATTACGGTTATCCATGTGAATGCTCCAAGTGCGACAAGCTGTCATACGATACCAATGCTTAAAGAATATGGAGTAACACATGGTGAACCAGGACACGCGTTAACTGGGACGACTCCATTGCATGCCTATAAAGAGGACTTGCCAGAAGTACCAGCGATGATTTATGTATCCGAAATTTCTCATATGGATGATAATTATGCCTACACGATTGCAGGCGGATTTTACCCGCGATCCAATATGGAAAACGCTCTTTATGGCAGTAACGAAACAGAAATTTTGGAACAGCATACAAAAGTCGATTGTGTGTCGCCTGAAAATATTGATTATTATGGCTGTCTAAAGCGTGAGAAAAATATGAAGGTTGCTGATACCGTTATATATGCTTTTCGCACGCAAGTATTCGTAACCCGGGCTCATGTGGCATTTGTTCGTAAGGTAAATTCCATTCAGCCAGAGCTTGTTTATTTTCAGAGAAGGGGGAATTAAGGTATGAGTAAAGTCACGTTACTAGTATTGGATGGATTTGGAGTCGGAGCAATGGAGGACTGCAAAGAACAAAAGATTGAAGATATCAATGCCAATACGTACAAACACATCAGGGAAACCGTTGAGTTAAATATTCCATGCCTTTATAACCTAGGATTAGGAAAAATCGTGGACCAGGTTGGGACTCCAAGTGCTGCTTATGGGAAGAGCAATCTGGCACATCCAGGTGCAGATACCTTTATGGGGCACCAGGAACTTATGGGAAGCAGGCCGCAGGTTTCCAAAAAACGGTTAATGAAAGATATAAGAGGAACACTAAAACAGGCATTAGAAGAAAAGGGCTACTCTGTAACCAATCCGATTAAAGAGTCTACTATTTTACTAGTCAATGGCGCTGTTGTCATTGGCGACAATCTCGAGTCGCAGCTAGGGAATATTATTAACGTAGTGGGAGATTTAAATCAATTATCTTTCGCTGAAGTTACGAAAATAGGAAAAGTAGTAAGACAAAACGTAGATACAAGCAGAGTGATTATTTTTGGCAATAAAAAATCCAATATCGAAACCATTCTTTCAGTGGTCAAGGAGAAAAACCCTGGGCAATGGGGCGTAGATGCTCCTAAAGCCAATGTGTATGGAGAAGGGTACCAAGTTCTCCATCTAGGATTTGGTGTCGACTTTGAAAAGCAATTTGCTCATATTGCAGAAATGCACAATATCCCGGTATACCGAATTGGAAAAACAGCGGATGTTATTCAAGCAAATGGATTTAAAGATCCAGTCGTAAATACAAAGGATGTTCTCGAAACCTATGCTAAGCATTATAAAAATAGTGAAGAAAATGCAGTCTTCTTGGTAAATGTCCAAGAAACCGATTTGGCAGGTCATAAAGAAGACAGCCAGTGGTACAAAGAAGTGTTAGAGGAATCAGATACCTTCTTAGCTTCTTTTCTTCCGCAATTAGGCGAGGATGATATCGTTATCATCACGGCTGATCATGGAAACGATCCAACAATCGGTCACTCTAATCACACAAGAGAAAAGACTCCCATTTTAGTTGTTGGAAAAAAGGTCAAGCCTGTTTCAATTGGAACAAGAGAAACAATGGCAGATATTGCAGCAACAATGGCTGAATTTGTTGGTGTTGAAAAACCTGAATACGGAGTAAGCTTTTTACGAGTTATATTGTGATAAACGTAAGGATCGTTCTTTTAAACATGGAGATAAGAAAATGAGAATAGTGACATTTAAAAGTCATGAAGAAATGAGCGTATTTGCGGCTAAATATATCCTAAATAAAGTGAAGTCATATTCCAAGGTGAACCTGGGTCTCGCAACAGGAGGGACTCCTTTGCGCACATATGAATTGTTAATCGATGATTTTAGAAGAAACTTTACGTCTTATCAGAATGTTTATACCTATAATCTGGACGAGTATTGTGGAATTGCACAGAATCACCCTAATAGCTATCATACTTTTATGTTTGAACATTTATTTAATTATATCAATATCCCAAAGAAAAATGTTCATATCCCAAAGGGACTTTCAGATGATATTCATCAGGAAGCCCGAATCTATGAATCTATCATTGATGAGTTAGGTGGAGTGGATTTGCAATTACTAGGGATTGGTGAGAACGGTCATATTGGGTTTAACGAACCCGGTACCCCATTTGACCGTGAGACACATATTGTCAAACTAACGGAATCAACGAGGAAGGCAAATTCCCGTTACTTTGAGAGTATGGACCATGTTCCTGAAAAAGCCATAACGATGGGAATCGCCAGTATTCTAAAAAGCAAGGAAATTCTACTATTGGCTTCAGGTGAATCAAAAGCAGAAGCCATTTATCAGATGTTTACAGGGGAACCAAATATCGACTGCCCGGCATCAGTGTTAAAAAATCATCCTAATGTAGTGGTCGTAGCGGATAAACAAGCGGCCTCAAAATTAGCACCTATTAAAGTATGAGTAATAGCTAAACCATATATCTATCTGATTCTATTAAAAGAAGCCGTAAAAGTCGCGGCTTTTTTGATGTTTTGAAAATTATGGAATGAATTAGTGTGGATAACTTGGATTTTATGAGATTGTCTCAAGAGAGTTGCTTGTGACCACCGCGCGCTTGCCTATTTGTTCTTTTTGATTTTTTTATTTAATGATAGTCATTTATTGGAATCTCTTTACCAGCAGGCATTAAATTGATATATTCAAGATACAGAATATAGGATTAGTCTGAAGGCGGTTTGATTTAATATGTGGGAAAAGTTTTATTCGAAAAACGGCTTGGCAGCAAGAAATATAGCACTCGAGTTATTAGGTTTAGAATTAGGGAGTAAAATTCCAACTGTTACTGATTTTTGTGATGAACTTAGCTTGGGAAGAGGTACGGTCCAGGGAGCCATTAAACTGCTTGAAATGCTCGGAGCCATTGAGCTAGAGGCAAGAGGTCACTTAGGCACGTTTTTAATAAGAAAGGATGTAAGTCTGCTTCTCGATATATCTGGTACAGGTCCATTAGTTGGAGTGATGCCGTTACCATACTCTAAAAAATACGAGGGATTAGCAACAGGCATCATTGATGGTTTTGATCTTCTTAACAAACGTATTAGCCTTGCTTATATGAGAGGTGCCAGCAATCGTTTGGAAGCGCTTAAAACTAGACGTTATGATTTTGCCATTGTGTCACGCTTAGCAGCAGAAGAGGGGACCCAACACCATAAAGGATTGGAGATTGTTAAATCCTTTGGATTGGGCACCTATGTGTCAGAACATAAGATATTCCTGGCCGATCCTAAGAAGGAAAAGATTGAATCAGGGATGCGAATAGGTATTGATCGTTCGTCACCAGACCAAACAAGCATAACACTGCTGGAATGTGAAGGACTCGATGTTGAATTCATTGACATAAATTATATGCAGCTTTTTCAGATGTTATTGGAAAACCGCATTGATGCGGCAGTTTGGAATTATGATGAAATACGATCCGTACAACATTTTAAATCAGTAGATTTTCAATCAGAAAAAGCAAAAAGCTTAACGAAGAAAACCTCAGAAGCCACGATTGTAATCGATACGAGCAGAAGTGGTGTATTGAGGCAGCTCACTTTGCTTGACACAGAAATTGTTCTAAATGCGCAAATGCAAGTGGAGACAGGAGAAAGATTTCCTCACTATTAATAAAATTTAAATAGGTACTGAAGGAGCTACTTTAGACTACTATCAGCCTGCTTATGGAAAGAATAGACTAAACATATGAACATAGTTAATCAGCTCTGGTTTTTGGAGCTGATTTTTTTAATAAAATATTAAAAAAATAATAAAAAATAATAATTGATATTGAAAAATTTATAATTTATTATGTAATTAAATGAAAATTTTGAATTTTTAGAGGAGGATGAGTTCCATTAAAAAGGTTGAAGAAGCCCCACTGAATTTGGATGAACTAGATTTCGACATCATTAAAAGGTTACAAACGGATGGCAGAACTTCCTATACTGAGATTTCGGAGGAATTAGGTATTACTGTCGGGACCGTCAGAAACAGAGTTCAAAGACTGATAGAAAACCAAATTCTTAAAATTGTAGGTGTAGTCAATCCATTTAAGACAGGAAGTCCTAGTGTGACCATCTTTGGAATGAAGGTGCGTCTTCAAAAATTAGACCATGTTATAAAAAAACTAGTTGCGATCCCTGAGGTCCGTTTTGTAGCCGCCGCAACGGGTGTCTATGACTTATATGTGGAAGTAATTACGTCCTCGAATGAGGAACTTTATCGGGTTATGAAGAATGGCATTAGCCCAATCGATGGTATTGAATCGATAGAATCTTCGTTGATTTTGGAAATCTTTAAGCAGAGCTATGATTGGGAAGTTGGTTCACAATCTTCTCAATAATTAGAATCAGAAAAGGGGGCTACTATGAACGATCTCGTCGAAATTCTAAAGGAAAATCAAGCGGAGATGCTTGAGACATTAAAACAAATAGTAGAAAAAGAATCACCTACTCGGGATAAAGTATTAACTGATGTACTGGCTATTTTCATTGCTGAATTATTTGAAAAATAAACTTCTGGGAAATCATACATTATTCAAAATGAGCTTTTTGGTAATCATGTCAGAGGGGAATTTGGAGATGATGATGAACAAATTCTGCTCCTAGCACACTATGATACAGTTTGGCAAAAAGGGGATATTGTAGAAAAAATCCCTTTTAAAACTGAAGGAGATATCGCCTATGGACCAGGAGTCTTTGATATGAAAGGCGGTATTGTCCAGGGGTTATATGCACTGTGGGCACTAAAAGAAACAAATGCACAATTAAACAAAAAGGTCGTTTTTCTATGTACATCTGATGAAGAGTTGGGAAGCCCATCCTCTCAAAAACTAATAGAAGAAGAAGCAAAAAAAAGTAAATACGTGTTGGTATTAGAACCAGCAATATCGAGGCAAGGCGCATTAAAGACTGCTAGAAAAGGTGTAGGAATATTCAAATTAAATATTAAAGGTAGAGCAGCTCATGCCGGAGTGGAACCTGAAAAAGGAATAAGCGCTATTCTTGAATTAAGCAAACAAGTAACTTATTTACATGAATTAACTGATTATAGTAAAGGAACCACCGTCAATATAGGCAAAATCACAGGTGGAACAACCGTGAATGTCATTGCAGCAGAAGCGGAAGCAGATATCGATTTACGTGTTAAAACGAAAGCAGAATTTGACCGGATCATACCAATCATCAAAAATCTGAAGCCAAGTATGGCTGGTGTAGAAGTTAGAGTAGCCGGCGGTATTAATCGACCGCCATTTGAACGAACAGATCAAGTTATTTCACTTTTTAACATGGCAAAGAAAGTGGCCCAGGAAAATCTGGGTTTTAAATTGGAAGAGAAAGAAACAGGTGGAGGAAGTGACGGGAACTTTACAGCACCGTTTGCTCCAACCCTGGATGGTTTAGGTGCAGTTGGTGACGGGGCACATGCTCTTAATGAACATATCATTATTTCTCAAATGCCGAAAAGAAGTGCATTAGTAGCTTTGTTGATCAAGGAGTTAGCAAATTAACCAATAGGGGGATTTTTGATGAAGGTCAATTTAGAATCTATTAAAAGCCAAATGCTTGAGGAAGTAAATCAGGATCTATTAATGGAATATACTCAAAACATTGCTTCAGAAATTCGTCTATCAGGAACGGAGGAAGAGCTCCGTGCCTTTTATTATGCAAAATCAAAGCTTGAAGAATCTGGCTTAACAACAGAGTTAACATTTAATGATGCTTACATTAGTCTTCCAGGAAAAACGGAGCTAAAGGTTAACGGTCAAAGCTTTCCTGCCATTACTCATTCAATGGCCGTTTCTACGGATGAAACAGGGTTAGAAGGGGAAATTGTGTATTCAGGTAAGTCAGTAAGTGTAGACTATCAAAAAAATCCTGTTAGCGGAAAAATAGTCCTGTTAGATGGTCTCGCTATTCCAGGAGCGGTACTTCAGGCTCAGCAAGCAGGAGCAAAAGCAATTATCTTTATAAATGCTGAATATACGCATGAAATGATCGTTTCACCAGTATGGGGAAACCCCACACCTCATACTTATGACAATTTGCCAAAGATTCCAGTTGTATCGGTAAATTTTCATGATGGACAAAAGATGAAAAGCAATGTAAAAAATCACACCAATTGTCAAGGATGGCTAAAAACTAAGGTTGATACTGGATGGAGAAAAATTCCAACTTTAACTGCTGAGATTCCAGGTAATGACGAGAATGATCATTTTATATTATTTAGCGGCCATATTGATTCATGGCATTATGGGGTAATGGATAATGGAACAGCAAATGCAACGATGTTGGAAGTTGCACGAATACTTGCCCTAAATAAAGACAATCTTCGTCGCAGCTTAAAGCTTGCCTTCTGGTCAGGCCACTCGCATGGCCGTTATGCAGGTTCTGCTTTGTATTGTGATGAACATTGGGAAGACCTTCACGAAAATTGTGTTCTTCATATTAATATTGATTCAGTTGGCGGCAAAGGAGCAACGATATTAACAGAGGCTAATTGTATGGCTGAGACTAGGGATCTTGCTAAACGGTCTATTAAGGAACTAACCGGAGATGAGTTTGAAGGATCACGATTTGGCAGAGCAGGGGATCAATCCTTCTGGGGCCCTGGTGTTCCGTCACTTTTTATGGGGTTATCTGAACAGCCTCAGTCCAATAATCCAGCATCAGAAGCGTTTTCTCAATTATTTGGAGCAGGAAAAGCCGGTGGATTTGGCTGGTGGTGGCATACAACAGAAGATACACTTGACAAGATTTCTCCAGAAAATCTTGTCCGTGATTGCAAAATTTATTTATCTATCGTGTATGAAGCATGTACTACTGAGATTTTACCTGTTAACCAATTAGCAACGGTCGAAGAATTGGAAACATGCATAAAGGACTATCAAAGCAAAACAAATGACCACCTGAATTTTAGTATTACAAATAACCGTATCGAGGAATTGAAAAATAACTTAACACAGTTTGGCAGTTTGTTAGCAACACTTACAGACCCACAAGTTACTCATGCTAACAAAACATTAAAACAACTTTCCAATATTTTAGTTCCCCTTAATTATGTAAAAGGGGACATATTCAACCATGATACAGCATTAAAGCAGCCTCCAATCCCGTTACTAGCGAATTGTGAGAAATTAGCAGACTTAGAGGTAGGAAGTCATCAATATCATTTAGTTCTAACCGAATTAAAACGCAATCTCAATAAAGTAAACTATGCCCTATTAGAAGCAACCCGGACCGTTAACCTCGCCGTTGAGCAAATAAATAAGTAAATAATGATATAAAAAAGGGAGAATGGTCGATCCATTTCTCCCTTTTTACAAAGTCATTTTTAACTTTTCATTCTTTTGTACGGCGACCATTCCAAGGGTTATTTTTAAACCCACCAATAGTAACAAGATGGTTACCGTTACAATTGCATACCACCCAAAATACTCCCAAACAAAACCTAAGACATAACTCCCCAGGCTTCCTCCTGCATAATAGAAAAATAAGTAGAGAGAGGAGGCACTTCCTTTTGCCTCTTTCGCTAGGATACTTACCCAGTTTGTTGCAGCTGCATGTACGAAGAAAAAACCAAAACAGACAATGATAAGACCGATTAAAATCATTAAAAGCGAACTAAAAAGCGTTAGCAAAACACCGACTAACATAATGAGGAGACCTGCACACATCCGATTAGGAATACTCATAACGGCATCCAGTTTCCCGGAAAATGTCGAGCTAAATGTTCCAGCAAGGTAGGATAGAAATAATAGACCGATTATGCTGGAAGATAAATGATACGGTGCCCCGTGTAGATGGTAGGATAAATAATTAAACAACCCCATGAAAATAAAAAAGATGATTCCAGCAATATAATACGCCGATCTTAGTTCGCGATTCTTTAGATGGATAATAAAATGCCCTAAAACCTCCTTAAGCTCCAAAGAGTTGGGGGAAAAATGTTTTGATTTAGGTAAATAAAAAACAAATAACAGAAAACAGAAAATACCTATCAACCCCATTGTTAGATAGGCGTATCGCCATCCCCATAAATCAGACGTGAATCCACCGATGATTCTCCCGCACATTCCCCCAATGGTGTTTCCGCTAATATAAAGACCGATTGCAACTCCTATAGCTCTTTTTTCGAATTCTTCTGCAATGTAGGCATAAGCAATAGCCGGCAAACAAGCTAATGTGACCCCTTGGAATGTTCGTAAAATTAGAAGGAACCAGAAGTCCGAAACAAAAAAGATCGCAAGGGAAAATAAAGATGATGACAAAAGCCCGAAAGACATTAAGTTTTTTCGGCCGATATGGTCAGACAAAGGGCCAGCAAATAATAAAAACAAACTCAATGACAATGTTACAAGCGAAACGGTTAAACTTGCCATTGCAGGAGAAACTTCAAATTCTCTGGATATTAACGGAAGTAACGGCTGTGTAAAATGTAAATTTGAAAATACGAGGAAAGAACCGAAACTTAGTGCTATAGTAGCCTTCCAGAATTGGCTTGTTTTTTCTTTGATATAGAAATTGAGATCTTGTTTCATGTGCTTCACAACCTTTGTATTTCTACTGTTCATCATATTAAAATGCAATTTTTATGCCAATCGAACTTGATGTCCTAAAACTGGCATAGAACTTGCAAGTATTACTAACGAAAACGTAAAAGGAGGAATGACAATGAAAATAGTTTATGTACTGCCAGGACCGATAAGTAGGACGGAACCAGGACGTCAAGAAATGGAGAGAAGATTAGAAATCCTGCGCTCCTATGCAGCGCCTGGTACACATGTTGATATCGTCGATGTAGATGAAGGCCCTGCGTCCATTGAATCTCTTTATGAGGAATACCTAAGTATACCAAATACTGTAGATCTTATGTTGGAGATGGAGAAAAAAGGGTATGATGCAGCCATTTTAGGTTGTTATGGAGACCCAGGTTTGGATGCAGTTAGAGAAGTAACGGGAAAAATGGTGGTAGTGGGACCTGGCGAAGCGGGTGTAATGGCGGCAGCAATGTGTGGTTACCGATTTTCAATCATAACCGTTACAAATAGCATTATAAATCCACTGCATCACCTAGTGGAAAAAGCAGGGGTTGGTAAGAAGCTAGCATCCGTGCGTGCCATAAATACACCTGTTCTCGAACTTGCCAACGACCGTGAAAGAACGATCCAAAAGCTAATTGAAGAGGGGAAAAAAGCGATTCATGAAGACCGGGCAGATACGTTGGTATTAGGCTGTATGTCAATGGGCTTCCTCAATGTTGCAGAAGAAATGTCTAAAGCACTAGGTGTGCCTGTTATCAATCCTGGCAAAACCTCATTAAAGATGGCCGAAGCATTGGTTGGAGCAGGGCTATCACACTCCAAGCTTGCCTATTTTACACCGCCGAAGATTTCAACAGGAACGGTTACTTCTTCTAAAGACTTGCTTGTGAAGAAAAACAAAATCGTCCAATAATGGAATAACCTTATTATTTCAAGAAAAAGGTTATTATTAAAAAGTCTAATCAACCCTAAAACAACCTAATACTCCAAAATAAAAGATCATGATTTTACATTTTCCATTTCTGAGGTAGGAGGAAGCTTTTTGTACATTACAAAGGTAGAGGCAAAGATCGTACGAACACCATTTAAGGTCCCTTTTAAAATGACATATGGGAAAATGCCTCCATATCAATCCCATCTTATTGTTCGAATCACCACCAACACAGGATTGACAGGTCTTGGGGAAGCATCCGAATTACCTTTTTTCACTGGAGAGACTGTTGAAACAATGAAGGCGTTAGTGGAAAAAAAACTCGGCCCTGCCATTATTGGAAAACCGGTTTATTCGGTAAGAGAAATACATCATTCAATGGGAATCATTCTCGGGAATGCAACTGGTGCAAAGTCGGCTATTGATATTGCTTTATGGGATGTTCAAGGAAAAAGGTTGAAAACTCCCGTATATGAGCTTTTAGGTGGTGAAAGGAAACAGCCTGTCAGAGTTGCCTACGTATTAGGGGATGAATTCCCAGAGGAAATGGCAAAAGCTGCAAAAGAAATGGCGGAAGCTGGTTTTGATACGCTGAAAATTAAAATTGGCAGCGACTTTCGAAAAGATATCGAAGCCATTTCTCAAATTCGACAGGCGATAGGTCCAGCCATTCATTTAAGAATTGATGCAAATCAGGGATATAAAGTGAAAACGGCCGTCCAGGTGATTAAAGAAATCGAACCATATAAGATTGATTACATTGAACAACCAGTCCCCGGATGGGATCATGATGGATTAAGACAAATTAGAAGTGCAACATCTATTCCCATCATGGCCGACGAGAGTGCCCATACGTTAAAGGATGTGTATGAGCTTGGAAAAAAGGAAGCCATCGACCTGATCGGTATTAAGCTAATCAAATGCGGTGGTATCACACCATCTGTTCAAATCGCGCAATTTTTAGAAGCGATAGGTCTTCAATGTGTGTTAATCAGTCCATGGGATACTTTGCTTGGAACATGTGCAAGTCTCCATCTTTCCACTATTTTACCTGGGAACTACTCGCATGAAATGGTTGGTCCTTATTATTTAAAGGACGACCCTTTTGGAGTGGTAGAGATTAAGGGAGTGATGGATATACCGAAGGGTATTGGATTCGGGATGGAAGATATTTTCGATGAGATTATGGAGGAGTAGTACCTTGAATAAATTTCAATGGTTCATGGTCTGTTTCGTCAGTTTTATTCATTTTTTAGCTCTATCTCATCGAATGGAAGTCGTTCCTTTTCTGGTCGATCTAAAAGATATGTATCATGTAGGATTTACTGAAGTAGGAGGGCTTTTATCTTCCTTTTTGCTTGGATACGCAATTTTCCAAATTCCTGCAGGAACTCTTGCAGACCGATATTCACCTGTATCGTTAATCGTGCTAGGATTGTCCCTAATGATGATTTCATCGATGATCTTTTCAATGACGCATTCACTTTATCTGGCCCTTATTTTAAGGTTTAATATGGGGGCTTCAGCAGCCATGATCTTTTCTCCAGCGATAAAACTAATTTCAATCCATAGCCCTAGAGAAAAACGGGGATTAAGCATTGGCATACTAGAAGGTGCCGCAGCTGCTGGATCGTTATTAACTTTAACTGTTTTTCCGATTCTATCAATCTATGTAGAATGGAACACATTATTTCTTATGTTATCTATTCTCCTTTTGCCAACATTGCTGCTATTCCTAAAGGTGCCAAAGGGTAAAATCAAATCAGAAATACAGGGAAAGAAAGAAGTCCAGCCCAGGGTTTTCTTGAATTTGTTTAAAGATAAAAAAATCCACCGTCTTTTGGGAATTTCCTTTTTTGGCTTATTTGGACTTTATGGCTTTCTGGCTTGGATGCCCACCTATTTGGAAGCGGCTATGGGATATACGAAGCAAGAGACCGGTCTGATCATGGCGATTATGATGATCGCTCAAATCATCGGAGCCCCTCTTTCAGGTAAACTTTCTGATATAGTAGGGCAAAGAAAATCAACTCTCATCATCGGTTCGATCTTAGCGGCAGGATGTTGTTTATGGTTGATATTCCTAAACGACACGGGGATATATTGTACTGCTTTTGTGATTGGCATCGCTATTTCATGGTCTTTAGCCCCGATGCTGACTCTCGCCACTGAAATGGTTCATATTAGTAGCGCGGGATCGCTTATTAGTATCATGAACACGGTTGGTCAATTAGGATCAGCGATTTCTGGGTATGTATTTGGTATGCTCTATGATACTTTCGGGAGTTTCCAAATAATCTGGATTGTCAGTTTTATTGCTTGTCTGATTCGAATTATGTTCACTTTCGGTGAGCTTGAAAATCATCAAGTCATAGAATCAGAGAAAGAAATTAGTATTTAATTTTTTAGAATTAGTTTCCAGATTATTCATAACTAACAGAATTTGGTGTCAAGAAAAGATACTAGGATTCTCGAAACCATCAAAAGCGAAATGAAGGGGGAAAGTGAAATGAAAAGAATAATCATGTTGCTATTCGGCGTGATGCTGCTTTCAATTAATACCGTTTCGGCAGAAGAAGCAACGCCGGTTTTAAAAAGCGCAAACCTTGAAGTTATGTATGAAGATGTTATTAAAGTAACGGAAAAAATAACGATCGCCAACTCCGAAGCAATCCCTGAGGGAACATTAGAGCATATCCTAACCAAAATCGGGGGTGCGCGGTTTGAAGATTTAGTGATTAATGGAGAGGATCAAGAGCTTACCTATGAGTTAAACGAAGGAAATTCTGTTAATAGAGTACTAGTATCTCTACCTGAAGGCAGTAAAGGAGAATTTACCTATACGGTAAGTTATCAATTTTCAGATACGAGAAATGAGAAAATTCCATTTGTCGTACCGGCTGTTAATACAGCTGGAGATGGTAATGTAGTCTCATTAAATATCAATCTGCCAAAGGGGAAATATCTGCATGAATCATTCCCAATCATTGATTCTGGAGATTCGGGGATGGTCAACGAGGATATGATGAACGTTCCAAGTTACGTAAATCTTGAAACAGGTTCTTCCCCTGCAGGATTATTTACAACCTCGAATCTATATACCTTTTTCGGATTGGCTGTCATCTTGGGAATTATTTTGGCTTGGATCATTAGTGAAAGAAAAAGTAAGGGTGGTGAAGTAGTAAATGTTTAATCTTGGTGCTCCCTTTACCTTTTTTGTCCTCTATACCGTTGTTTGGATTGCTGGGTATTTCCTATGGGCTGTTAAAAGTGAAAAAAATAAATAAAAGGAGGGGATCGTGAATGTTTGAAGTAAGTACGACGTTTTATGTGGTGTTGGTTTTATATTTTGCCGTCATTCTTGGTATCGGAATCTGGTCGGGAACAAAGAACAAAGGTACAGAGGATTTCTTGGTAGCAGGAAGATCCATTGGGCCATTAGTCGGTGGTGCAGCATTTGCAGCTACACAAATGAGTGCAGGTACATTTGTAGGAACACTTGGTATACATTACTTAACTGGCGGGAGCTTCCTTTGGATTTGGGCTGGACTTTGGTTCGGCTGGTTAATTGCGGCTACCCTGGTCGGCCCTAAGTTTCAATCTTTTAAAGGGTTAACGGTACCTGACTACGTAGGTACTAGATTTAATAGTAAAGCGGCTCGGGGAATATCAGCCCTTTTAATATTAGTAGCCTATACCGTTTACCTAACTGCACAGTACCAAGCAGGAGGAAATATTTTTCAGACACTATTCGGAATTCCGTTCATCTGGGGAGCGATCATAACCGTTGGGATCACTTTACTTTATACGATGATTGGCGGAATGAGAGCTACAGCTTATAGTGATTTCGTTCAGGCGATTATTATGGCCGGCTGCTTTTTTGCTGCCCTTCCATTGCTCTTTAATCAAGCAGGTGGAACAGAATTTGTCGGGAATTTCTTAGCCGAATTTAGTCCTAATATGTTAAGCTGGCATTTCGGTTTTAAGGAGTTGCTTGGTTTTGGTGCAGCCTTTGGGTTTGCAATGGCCGCAGCGCCATATGAGTTAGCAAGAATGTATACATTAAGAGATAGGAAAACCGTTAAATTAGCAATCGGCTTTTCATTTGTTTTCCAAGCAGTTGTTGGTATTTCTGTAGCAGCAGCAGGCATGGCCATTCGAGCACTCTTCCCATATATGCCTACACCTGATATTGCTTCTACCATCATGGCCATTAATATACTTCCGCCAGTTGTGGGGTCCTTGATTATTTTAGCAATCCTCTCAGCGATAATGAGTACAGTTTCCGGCATTATGATGGTATCTGCTTCCGCGTTTTCACATGATTTCTATGCCACGATGATCAAGCCTAACGCCAGTGACAGTGAAAAAATGAAGGTAAACCGAATTGCGGTACTAGTACTAGGAATTATCCCTATTTTCTTGGCCTTAAGACAGTTGGACATTGTTCAATTCATAGTCGTTCTCCAGGCATCCTTAACAGCGAGCTTTTTCTTTGCAACGGTGATTCTTGGCCTTAACTGGAAAAGAGGTACAGCTGCGGGCGCCATTGTTTCGATGATCGGCGGCTTCTTCACAGCATTGTTCTGGTATTTAGCAGGTAATCCGTTGGGGATTAATGAGGTTATACCTGGAGTCATGGTCAGTTTCGTCTCATTTATTGTTGTTAGTCTAGTAACGAAACCTGTGCCAAAAGAAGCGCTTCAGCCATTCTTTGAGGATGTGAAGTAAATGTTCAAGGGGGGATTTATTCCTTCCCCTTTTTTAATTGTCATTTGAAACAAATATAAGTTCGTTTAGGTTAAAAAGTAGGCCGTGTATCCTCACCTAAATGAACCTAATTCCTATCGAAACTTTAATATATAATATTAAAAACCTTGTTAACAGATTGGCACAGAACTTGCATTAATATTGTTGTAAAGAGAAAGGGGTGCAAACATGTATGTAGCAATTGAAAAAGTAGTAGATTCGATGAGTAATGAAATCGTATCTCTATTGCAAAAAATGATTCAAATTCCTAGTGGAAATCCACCAGGAAACTATGAGGAAATTTGTAACTTTCTAGAAAAGGAACTATTATCGTTAGGATTTGAGGTAAAGGTAGTCAATGTGCCTGAGGAAGAGACGAGAAAATTAAATCTGCCAACACCCCGGAAAAATGTTATTGCTGTCATGAAGGGGAATGGAGGAGGGAAAAATTTAATTTTTAACTCTCATATTGATACGGTTCCAGCAGGAGACTTGGAACAATGGACCTACCCGCCTTTTTCAGGAGCCATTGCTAATGGTAAGGTATATGGAAGAGGTGCAACAGACTCCAAAGGGCGATTAACTTCTTATATTATGGCTGCTGTGGCGTTAAAGAAATCCGAAATTCCTTTTTACGGTGATATTGTGATCACAGCTACTTGTGATGAAGAAACTGGCGGTGTTCTAGGAGCAGGTTATATAACTGGTCAAGGATTAGTTACCGGTGATATGGTGGTCGTGGAAGGTTACAGCAATCATATCGTTCGCGCTATGGCTGGAGTTCTTCAGTTAAGAATTAAATCAACAGGCCGTCCTGCTCATGCAGCCTTCAAATGGAAGGGAATAAATGCCGTTGAAAAAATGGCAAAAGTCATACTAGAATTAACTAACCTGCAAGAACAATTAAAAAATGAACCTTCAGAAGTTGAGGGAATGAGTTATACAACCGTCAATGTTGGAGTTATCAATGGGGGAACCAAGGTGAATGTTGTCCCTGGGACCTGTGAGATTGAGGTGGACTTTCGGGTGATTCCAGAACAAACCCTTGATGATATTTATAATCGGGTATCTACTACGATCGAAAGGCTTCAGATGGAAGATCCAGAGATGAACATCCAGGTAGAGCGAGTGCCGGATTTTCAAACCAATCCAACCGTAACTGAAGCGAATTCACCTCTAATTGAGGAATTGCAATCGGCCATTCAAGAGGTATCAGGAACCACACTTCCTGTAGTAGGAATGTTAGGGCAATCAGATACACGCTGGTTTATTCAAAATGGAATCCCAGGTATTAATTATGGCCCTGGTACAAACAACAATAATCTCCATGGTTATGATGAGTTCATGGAAATCGAGGATTTAATCCAAACGACAAAAATCTTAACGGTTCTTGCTAAAAATTTCTGTGGAACAAAAGAATTCGTCACAGAATAGCAGAATTTTATCTTGATTTTTCGGAATATAGAAACAATTGAAAAAGGGGTTGGAGAAGAATGGGTACATTTTTGGGGTTATCGGCATCTAATTGGTTTATTTGGATCACTATGGGTGTCTTCATTATCGCCTATTTTGTTGTCACCGAAGCGATCACTAAAAAGGAGGAGAAAAAATAATGGCTATCGCTGTTCTTGTCGCTTATATGCTCGCTGTTATTGGGATTGGATATTACATGAAATCTCGCATCCAAAATGAAATGGATTTCTTAGCGGCTGGCGGGAAATTAGGGGTCTGGGTCGGAGGTATGACGCTTGCAGCTACTCAGATGAGTGCCGGTACAGCCATTGGAACGGTGGGCTTCCACTATCAAGTAGGCTATAATTTTGCTTGGATTTGGCCAGCGATTTGGGCTTCATGGGTCATCATGGCCATCTTTATTGCACCTAAAATGAAAGCATTCTTTAATTCTAATAAGGCCTTAACCATTCCAGACCTATTAGGAACCCGCTATGAAAGTAATGCCATCCGAGTGATTTCTGTTCTTATTCTATTAGTTTGTTATGGGATGACAGTAGTTGCTGAATTAGTTGGGGGATCGTATTTATTAAATGTTGTTTTCGATATCCCTATTACATGGGGGGTATTAATTATTGCATTTATATTTATTGCTTACACTGTAATGGGCGGGTTATTTGCCATTGCTTATACAGACGTGCTCCAAATGATTGTTTTTGCTCTAGGATTTGCGATTGCGGTGCCTTTTGCAGTATCAAAGGCAGGGGGCTTTAGTAAATTAAATGAAACATTATCTTCGATTGATCCGAATCTTGTTGCCACCGGGATGCCTTCATCGGCTTTAACGGCAGTCGCTCTGTCATTCTTTATCATGATGATCGGATATCCTATTATTGCTGTTCGTTTTTATTCAATAAAAGATAATAAAACTATCCGTCGTGCAGTAGGTATATCTTTTATTTTTCAGGCAATTGTAGCGGTTTCTATCGCCATCCTTGGGGTTAGTGCAAGAGTTCTATATCCTAATTTAACTTCACCTGATTTAGCCAGCTCTACAATCGCCATGGATCTATTGCCGCCAGTATTGGGTGGATTGCTTTTAGCAGCGATTTTAGCAGCGATTCAGTCTACTGTAAGTGCCGTTTTGTTGATGCTTGGAAGTTCAATCTCTCATGATATTATGAAAAATGTAATGAAGAAAAAATTAAGCGACAAACAACAATTAAAGATTACCAGAATAGTGGTATTGATTATGGGGATTTTACCAATACCGTTTGCGTTAAACCCGCTGCCATTAATTCAGCAAATTTGGATTAATGCAGCTGCCCTGATTGGTTCATCCTTCGCAGTCTCTATTTTGTTAGGGTTGTACTGGAAACGGGCAACAAAAGCTGGTGCTATAACTTCCATGGTTGGCGGAATAGGCAGCGCTATACTTTGGTTATCACTTGGCAACCCATTTGGATTGGATCCTGTTTATATCAGTGTACCGGTAAGTCTATTAGGAATGGTGTTTGTCAGCTTACTAACGAAGCCGGTGTCAAAACAAGCATTACAACCATTTTTTAAAGATGTCCAAGCATCGGAGTCTGGAAACACAATAGCAGGATAAAAAGGAGGAACTTACATTGCCTTCAACAGATACGAAGCAATTGCTTTATAAGTCAATTGAAGAAATCAGTACATTATACAGAAAAAAAGAGGTATCTCCGGTCGAGATTACGGAAGCAACTTTAGACCGCCTACAGGAATTGGAGCCAAGGCTAAATGCATTTGTTACGGTCCTTGGTGAGCAAGCTTTGGCGAAAGCAAGAAAAGCTGAAGCGGTTTTCGTAAAAGGGGAAAATGCCAGTAAGTTATTTGGGATACCTGTATCATTGAAGGATATTTTTATGACAAAAGGGATTCGTACTTCACTTGGATCAAGAATTATGAAGGACTTTGTTCCAGAAGAAGATGCTTTTGTTTATAGTGCATTACAGGATAATGGTGCCATCATCATTGGGAAAAATAGTATGCTTGAATTTGCTTACGGGTCCGTACACCCAGATTATGGTCAATGCAATAATCCGTGGAATGTAAGCCGTACAGCTGGTGGATCCAGTACTGGGTCAGGCGCGTCAGTTGCCGTAGGGATTGGATATGCCTCAATCGGAACGGATACAGGAGGCTCCATCCGCGTTCCATCTTCCTTTTGCGGTATTGTTGGGCTGAAGCCAACCTATGAAACGGTTTCACGACAAGGGTTGTTCCCTTTATCTCATTCTTTAGACCATATCGGGCCGCTAACTAGGACTGTCCGAGATAATGCAATTGTTCTGGAGCACATTTCTTCCCGCCGCTTTAATGTCGATTCCTGGGGAGAGATTCGCGGGATAAAAGTGGGCGTCATCCGATCATTAACCGATTCTATAATGAATCCGGAAGTATCTGCGTTAATGGTATCGGCCATTCAGCAACTTAAGGAATTAGGTGCTCAGCTTTACGATGTAGAGATTCCAGGAATTGAATCAATCGAAGAAGCTGCCATGCCTATTGTCCTTGCGGAAGCTTCGACGTATCATCAAAAATGGTTTGATTCGAGGGAAAAAGATTATTCTCCAAACACCTATGCCAACCTAAGAGAAGGTTATAAGGTTACAGCAGTAAGCTATTTGGAAGCGTTAGAGAAGAAAAAGGCGTTCACAGAAGCAGTTGATCAAGTATTAAAACAGGTGGATGTGCTGATTTGTCCAACGGTCCCATATCCTGCTACTGAAAAGGACCCTTCCTTTGAGGATGGAAATATCGATATTTCTCAGCGCACGATTCCATTTAATATGAGTGGACATCCGGCTCTAAGTTTGTCAGCAGGGAATACAGGATCAGAAAATCTGCCTGTAGGGCTGCAAATCATTGGACGATACTATGATGAAGAAACGATTTACCGAGTAGCAGATGCTTTCCAACAATCTACTGGCGGCTACAAACAGCCTCCAATATAAATGAAGAAATGAATCGATGGAAGGAGGGGAGCTATGTTAAAAAGTCATTTTAACAATAATATCAAACCAAAACATGTTTCTGATACCATGAAAGCTGTTGTCATCAGGGCACATGGCGGACCAGAAGTACTAAAGTTTGAATCCATCACTACTCCCGTACCTGGTCCAGGAGAGGTATTGCTTAAAGTTGAGGCAACTGCATTAAATCACCTTGACATTTTTGCAAGAGAGGGCTTAAAAGGACCTGGGGTCCCAGAAATCACATTACCGCATATATCGGGTGTAGATATTGTCGGAACCGTTGAATATTATGGGCAAGAGCTCCCTGGACAGAAAGGCGGACCTGCCATAGGAGAAAGAGTCATCATCAATCCTGCTATTGGTTGTAATGAATGCCGCTTTTGCAGACGTGGAGAACCAAGTATGTGCCATGACTATCAAATATTGGGGGAACATTTTTGGGGTGGTTTGGCTGAATATGTAGTGGCCCCTGCACGCAATATTATTCCTGTACCTGTTCACATTCCATCGGAAGTAGCTGCAGCTGCTCCAGTTGTTTACACTACTGCATGGAGAGGCGTTATGACGGTTGCGCAGGTAAATCCATCAGACGTTGTCCTCGTAGTTGGGGCATCTGGAGGTCTGGGATCGGCCCAGGTGGAAATTGCGGCAGCAGCAGGCGCCACTGTAATCGGAATTGCCAGTACGGAAGAGAAACGTCAAAAAGCACGTCAAAAAGGCGCTGTCGCGGTGTTTGATTCAAATGGTGATTGGGAAGCAGACGTAATGGAATGGACCAATGGCCAGGGGGTAAGTGCCGCTTTTGATGCGGTAGGAGCTCCTACCATTAGGAAAAGTTTGCGGTGTCTGGATATGGGCGGGAAACTGGTCCTTTCCGGAGCAACCGCTGGTGATTCGCCTAATTTAAGCATAAGAGAAATCTATCAGCGTCACCGCCAAATACTAGGCGCTCCGATGGGGAATTGGGAAGATTTCTTGCAGGTGACGAACCTGATTTGGAACGGAAAATTACATCCAACTATTCATAAAGTATATCCTTTCGAGGAAATTGCTGAGGCACAGCGAGAGTTGGAAGAGAGAAAGCATTTTGGAAAAATAGTAATAAAGATAAGTTGAAAAAATTGTAAGAGTAAAAACAGCCGCTTGGCTGTTTTTATTTTTTTGAATAGTCCTCATTGACTAAAAAATCAAAAAACTTTAAAATATCCTTTAAGATAGGTTGAATTAGGGGGAGAATAGGTTGCCTAAGATTTTAGCGGTCACGAAAGATAATCGTACATATAAATTGTTTTTTAATCAAATTTCTGACTTTTTTAATGGAAAAGTGACCATTTTATCAAGCGAGCAATGTCAAGATTATGAAAACGTTGATATCATATTGCTCTCTAATAAAGAGCTTCAAGACGACCAGTACCCCGAAGAAAAAGTCTTAATTGCTAGAAGGACGATAAATATTGCAAGACTAGAAGAATTAATCTCTTTGCCGGCAGGAACTGAATGCCTTGTAGTCAATAACTTAGCTTCCACTGCCTCTGAAACGATCGAAATTTTGGAAAACTTCGGTTTTGAATTAAAGTTCTATCCCTATTACCCTGGAATCAAAACGTATCAAAAAGTAGAGGTCGCCATTATTCCTGAGGCACTTGAAATGGTTCCAAAAGGGATAAAAAGAATGATCGATATCGGGTTGCGCCCATTAGATTTTTCAACCCTCATTGAACTTTCACTTAAGTTAAACATCAATATCGATCGAGCCAATATTCAGTCAGCCAGATACATTCAAGAAATCATAAAATTAAGCAGAAACCTTTCACATTCCTTTAAAGAGGTCGCCCATCTCAATCATCAATTAGATGCGATTTTAAATACTGTACATGATGGAATTCTTGCGACAGATGCCGAAAAGAAGATTATAAAAATAAACAGATCCGCAAAATCGATGCTCGGTATGCATCATTCAGAGAATGAGATCATTGGAAAGAAAGTATCAGAAATACTTCCAAAATTGAAGCTGGATTCCTACATAAATGATGATTTATCGCAAAAAAACCATGTTATATCCTTTAACGAAAGAAAATTAATTATCAATAATAGTTCCATTGTAGTGGATCAAAAAAATAGTGGAGACGTCACAGCTTTTCAGGATGTAACACGGATTCAGGCTTTGGAGCAGGAAATCAGAAAGAAGATACAAAAAAAGGGCTTTTCTTCAAAGTATTCCATATCGGATATCATTGGTAAAAGTCAGCAAATGAAGGATATTTTGCATATTATCAATAAGCTAGCAAAAACAGACCGGACTGTATTAATTTTAGGGGAAAATGGAACGGGGAAAGAATTGTTTGCCCATTCTATTCATCAATTATCATTCCGTCATAACGGCCCATTTATTCCCGTGAATTTTGCCGGCTTACCAGAATCATTAGCCGAAAGCGAACTCTTTGGATATGAAGAAGGGACATTTACAGGTGCAGTAAAAGGAGGCAAACAGGGGTTATTTGAATTAGCACATAATGGTACCATCTTCCTCGATGAAATAGGGGATGCACCAAAAAACCTTCAAACGCTGCTGTTACGCGTATTGCAAGAAAAACAAGTGATGCGGGTTGGTGGGAGAAGCATCATCCCAGTCAATGTACGTGTGATCGCCGCAACAAATAAGGATTTAAAAAAAATGGTCGAAGAAGGAAGCTTTCGCGAAGATCTCTATTATCGATTATTTGTATTGCCGCTGCGCGTCCCGCCGCTTAGAGATCGGAAAGAGGATATTCCGGAATTAATCACTCATTTTTTTGAAGAATATTGTCCAATCATTCCAGCTATATCGGACGATGTCTTGGATGAGTTAGTGAATTATGATTGGCCTGGTAACGTAAGAGAACTGGCAAGTGTGGTCCAATACATGATTACGGTGATGGAAAATAACGTTATCACTTTTCTTGATTTACCGGAACAATTTCACCGGACGGGACCAACCGTTATAATAGATGATACCTTAATGCATTTGACTAAAGAAGGAGATTTGGTAGACTTTCATACAATACTATGTAGTTTACTTGAAGCCATGCAGGAGCGGAAGAGCATGGGCAGAGGGAAAATCGTTTCGTATGCTAAGGAAAAAGGAGTCCTCTTAACGGATCAACAAGTTCGGCGCAGAATGGAAACGTTGAGGGATCTGGGATTTATTCAATCTGGAACAAAAGGCCAGGGTAGCAGATTAACCCAAAAGGGTATGAATACCATGAAACAAATGGAAAGAATCATAAATGAAAACGAAAAAGTTATGAAAAGGCTGTCCTAATAGGACAGCCTTTTTTAGCCTATTAGACCCTAAATAGGCAACCTTTGTCGCAGGTGAGTTCTTTATTTCTACGACTTTTGTAATTTAGTAAATTGGCACAATACTTGCATTAATAGTATATGAAACCATGTATCCAAGAAAGGGGATAAAATCAATGTCAACTGTTACAAATATTGCTCTTGAGAAAAGCTTACTTGATGAAATTAGTATGGAGGTTCCCAAAGCCGTCCTGGAAAGATTCAGCACGTTAATTCGTGAATCTGGTAGTGAAGATGAAAGAATTGCCGCTGACTTCTTAACGAATTATTTACAAGAATGGGGTGTACCTCATAAGGTCCATCACCCTGAATTATATTTAAGCGTTCCAAAAAAGGCTTATCTAAAAGTAACAGCTCCCTTTGAAAAAGAAATTCGAGTTAAAACACCTTCTTTCTCAGTTGCAACCGGTGATGATTCGGTCAGTGGCGAGCTTGTTTACATAGCTACTGGATATGCAAAAGGCATTAATGATATTTTCGGAACGGCAGTAGATGGCGACTTAGGAGATTTACAAGGAAAAATCGTCCTAACTGAAGGGTATGCGATGCCAGGAAAGGTAAGGGAATTTGCCGAAAAGGGAGTAAATGCGATGATTTTCATCAACCCTGGCAAAAACATTCACGAGGGCATATGTACACCAATCTGGGGAGCACCGGATTTAGAAAACATGAATAACGAACCAACCATCCCGGTCCTTGCGATCAATAAAAACGATGGCGATGAGTTAAAAGCATTAATTGAAAAAGAAAGCGTAACGATTGAATTCAAGACATATCTTGAAAAAGGCTGGATGGAATGTCCAGTAATCGATATTTTTATAGAAGGAACAGAAGAACCAGAAAAATATGTTCTCCTACATGGCCATTTAGATTCTTGGCATGAAGGAATCGGAGATAATGCTACTGGGAATGCTGCATTACTAGAAATGGCACGGATTTTTTATAATTACCGCCACAAGTTAAAGAGAAGTGTGCGAATTGCGGTTTGGACAGGTCATTCAACGGGCAGATATGCCGGTTCGAGCTGGTTCGTTGACCAATTCGGATTAGATTTAGATAAAAATTGTATAGCACAGGTGAACTGTGACTCTCCAGGATGCCGCTGGGCAACTTCTTATGAATATATGATGTGGATGAGCGAAGTCGATGAATTCTGTACAGATGTTATTACGGATGCTGTCAATCTTCCTTCAAAAGGATCAAGACCACTTCGTGCAGGTGATTATTCATTTAATAACATTGGTATTACTTCATTCTTTATGCTTTCTTCCAGCATTCCAGAGGAGCTTCTAAAAGATAAAGGCTACTATCCTGTAGGCGGGTGTGGAGCAAACATTGAATGGCACACAGAAGAAGATTTAATGCATATAGCGGATTTAGATATCCTTTTAAAGGACATTAAAGTCTATATTACTGGGGTGTTACGTGCAGCTAATAGCACGGTTCATCCATTTAATTTTGTGAAGACCGCGGATGAGTTTGAGAATACGATTAAATCCTATCAGGACGCAGCAGGCTCCAATTTTGATTTTACTCTAGCATTAAATGAAGTGTCTGCACTTCGCGAAGATTTACTAGCATTCTATGACAAAGCAAACACATTAAAAGGTTTGGAAATCAGCAACCCTGTAGTGAAACAAGCAAATCAAGTCATTGAAAAATTAGCGAGAATCTTTGTTCCCATCAACTTCACAAAGCGTGGGAAATTCTGGCATGATCCTGCTCTTAATGTTCCAGCCCTGCCAGACATTGCACCTGCCTTAAACTTTAAACAGGTACAAGAAGGAACTCATGAGTATAAGGTTTTAAAAACTCATTTAACTCGCGGCCAAAACCGTGTCATTTGGGCCCTTCAACAAGCCCGGGAATTACTATCTTAAGAGTGTCTGCTGCTGGGAGTGTCAGGAGCTTGCTGACACTCCTTTTTACGAGAAAGAATGTAGCATTTAAGGCTCGTCCAGACCAGCCTGACAAAATGAGGAGAAACCCACATGGCCATAACAAGTGCAAAAGATTTACTATTTAAAACAATCGATGAAATTGGAACGATGTATCGCCGTAAGGAGGTATCACCGGTTGAAGTAACAAAAGCAACTTTGGAACGTTTGGATGAACTCGAGCCTAAGTTAAATGCTTTTATTACAGTGATGGCCGAAGATGCTCTCCAGAAAGCTAAAGAAGCAGAAGCAGTATTTCTAAAGGGAGAAGCAGTCGGTAAATTGTTCGGTGTGCCTGTATCGATAAAAGATATTTTTAATACACGGGGAATCAAAACGACATTAGGCTCAAGAATTCTACAAAACTATGTTCCAGATGAGGATGCGTATCTATATACAGCGCTGCAATCTTCAGGTGCGATTATTTTTGGTAAGAACAATATGCTTGAATTTGCTTACGGTTCTGTTCATCCTGATTATGGTCAGTGTAATAACCCCTGGGATGTCAATAGAACTTCCGGAGGCTCAAGTACAGGTTCAGCATCATCCGTAGCCGCCGGAATTGGGTTCGCCTCGATCGGAACCGATACAGGGGGCTCAATCCGCCTGCCATCCTCATTTTGTGGGGTTGTCGGTTTAAAGCCTACCTATGATAGAGTTTCGCGTGAGGGATTATTCCATTTATCCCATTCATTGGATCATATTGGGCCGTTAACGAGAACGGTTCGCGACAATGCCATTGTATTGGAAAGTATTTCTTCTATCCCTGTTAACTTTAATTCTATTTTTACCGGTTCGATCAAAGGTATGAAAGTAGGATTTATCCGTTCTTTAATCGACTTATCTGCCATCCATCCAGAGGTAAGAGAACTGGTGAATGCAGGGATTAATCAGCTTACTGAATTAGGTGCTGAAGTTGTGGACATCGAAATACCTGAAATTGCAACCATAGGCGAGATCGCTCTTCCAATATTGATGTCAGAAGGATCTTTCCATCATCAGAAGTGGTATCCAGAACGTGCAGTCGATTACGCAGAAGGCACCAAGATCGTTTTGGCGGAAGGATTCAAGGTTCCAGCTGTAAGTTATATACAAGCACTTGCTAAGAAAAGAAAGTTTGCTGAAAAAATCGACAATCTATTCGATCGTTTCGATGTACTTGTTTGCCCAACCTCACCAAGTCCTGCAACGGAACGTGATCCTTCATTTGAAGATACAACATATGATTATCTCCAACGAACCATTCCGTTTAACATTGCCGGCAATCCTGCATTAACGGTGTCCGCAGGTCTAACGGCATCGGAAAACTTACCTGTAGGTCTTCAGTTCATTGGGCGTCACCATGATGAAGCAACCATTTATCGCATCGCCGATACATTCCAAACAGCCAATGGAGGATATAAACGCCCGCTCATTTAAGGGCGCATTTTTCAAAAATTTATTGGGGGTTGTCCATATGTCATCAATCACTATTGCTGCTGTAGGTGATATTACTCTATCGCAGAAAGTTGGAAAGGAATTATTTAGGGGTGTATGGGATGCTGCGGATATTCGGATTGGAAATCTGGAGTCGCCAATCATGCATACACCGGGTGCTCCTGCTGATAAGCAATTTCGATTGCAACAGCCAATAGAAGCAGGGGAATGGTTGAAAGAGTTGAATCCAACAGCCGTTTCGATTGCTAATAATCACACGATGGACTGGGGCCCAGAGGGACTTTTTCAAACACAAGAAGAACTGGATCGAATTGGCGTAAGCTATGCTGGAGGTGGCCGGAATCTAGAAGAAGCCATTAAACCTGTATATTTTCATGCAGGCGATTATAGAATTGCATTCCTATCTTGGGCCACAACGCTGTCACCAGGATTCCAGGCCATGCACAATCGTCCAGATATAGCGGGTGTAAGGGTTACATCCTTCTATGAATTAGGACCAAGTCTTGATTTGGAGCAGCCTGGAACAGCTCCGTATATTAAATCAGTACCGTTTGAGGAAGATCTAGTATTACTTGAAAAAGTGATTGAGGAGGCGAATAGGGAAGCAGATTTCGTTATATTAGCTCTTCATTGGGGTGTACCGCCTCAGTGGTGTGTTCCATATCAAGGTGTGATTGCAGAATATCAACCAATTATTGCGCAACGTGCAGCCAATGCTGGTGTCGATATTATACTTGGGCACCATGCACATGCTCCATATGGAATGGAAGCATTCAAAGGCAAAGATGAAAAAGAATTGCCTGTGCTTTACAGTCTTGGAAACTACATTTCTCATTACGAATACTCAGGAGTAGGGCTGGATATGTCTTCCTGTACCATTAAATTCCCTCCTAAGCTCCCAGAAAACCGCCAAAGCTGTATTGCAGAAATCAAACTAACTACTTCTAATAAAAGACTTAGTGTTGAACGGGTTACGATCCATCCAGCAGTAATCAGTGAAATTGGTGAACCAATTGAAACTAGTAACCAAGATTGTTTAGACATTGCCAGGCGATTAAATGAGTTTAATAATCAACGTGGTACAGTAACAGTAATCGAAGATAATAAAGTTGTGTGGAATAGCAATAATTAAAACACTGCCTAAAATTTGAATGCATGATTTCTAATATAAAAACAAACCGACTAATGATTTGGAGAGACCCAGATAAATGAGACAAGGATAAAACACCCCCTGAATCGAATTTATACAATATGATTCTTAGAAGGGTGTTTTTCTATGAGCACGAGAGTACATTACCCAGAAGAAATAAAGTGGGAAGCGATTAAGATGAAACAAGCTGGAAAGACAAACAAAGAAATTATGGAGCAGCTTGGGATAAAAAATAAGCCCCAAATTAAATCATGGATGAGATGGTACAAAACAGGTCAAACCTATTGGTTTTCTCAACAAGTGGGAAAACAATATTCCTACGGTAAGGGAACGGAGGAATGAGTGAGCTTGAACAATTGAAACTATAGAATAAACAGTTAGAGGCTCGATTGGCATCTTAAAAAAGTACCAGGAGATCGAAAGGAGTTGAAGCCGCAAATAGTTGTACAAGTAGTAGAGATCTCTCATCCAAGTTTAAAGTAATCGATATTCTTAGTGTCTTAGGCATTCCTAAGGCAACGTATTATCGGTGGAAGAAGAAATATAAAGTTAATGAGTTAACCCCTATAGAGGAACTAGTAATCAAACTGTGAGGAAAATTTTATCTTTATGGTCACCGAAAAATTAAATCATTACAAAACAGAAAGCACGGTATAAATGTTAACCGCAAACCAGTATAAAAGATTATGCAGAAATTCGAGATTCAGTGTCGAGTTAAGAAGAAGCGACAGAAGTACATAATCGTGAGAGTAATATTGTTGTACCGAACATTCTTAATCTAACTTTAAAGCGAGTCAACAAAATGAAATATGGGTAACGGATATTACCTATTTACCTTATGGCTCGACTATGATGTATTTATCAACGATTATGTAATTCTAAAGTAGTACAAATTGTAAATCAATACATATATCTCATAGCTATCTAGCGTTTTCTGGACTGGAAAAGCAGCTTGTTTCAGTCTTCTTTGTCTTTGATTTTCTTCTCTAGACTCTGATTCTGCTTCTAATAAAGCTAATAGAAATTCCTCATAGCTTAAGTTACGATCTTCAGCCTCTCTTGCGAGAGAACGATATTGTGCTGCAATAGTCGGAATTCGTAGTTGTTTAGTAAGGTGATCCAAAAGTAGTTCAGTTGTCATTTCCTAGTTCCTCCTGTCAATTGACCGTACTGTTCTATATTGGACTTGTTCACTTTATAATCAAGTAGATTGACAGGTGTTTTGTCATTTTGAAAGTTTCTTAGAAGCGAGGCAGAAACTAATGAGCGATGCACTGAAATCTATCTTATTGTGAGGTCACGGTTATCCGGTGGTTCGATACTTATCCATATGTAGAAATGAATGCTTACTTCTGTTGCTTTAAGGAGGCAGAGATTGGCGCTTACAATAAGTTGTTAGGTTAGGGAGTGCAGTGATTATATGATTATAGAATGTACAAAAAAGCTGGCTGAAGCCATGAAAATCAATGTAAGTCCATATGATGCTACAAATGCTGACTCGTTTTATGAGTGGCACGCTAACTTGTTTATATTTGATAGGAGAAAAGGTGTTCTTCTTATGAACAATAAGACGAGATACTGTATCGTACTTTACGGAGTGAAAATGGAACACTTCAAGAGATTTGATAAAGTTGTTCTTGATGCAATCAGAGAAACCTTTTTAGCTGAAGGATTTAGTGAAAGCATAGTGAGTAAATACATTGATAACTGCGGTAGCGTAGGTTTTACAAAAACACATGACCGTAGAGTTTTAGGTCAGATGAAAGACTTTGATATCAGCATATCGTGGGAAATTGAAGAGCATTTACTCAGTGAAAACATAAATCTTGTCGAGCTTAATAAATGGATTGGCAGTACTCAAATGTGTGGTTCTTTGGACTATGCACATCCGACCGATTTATTAAGAGAAGCAATGAAAACTGTTGAAAGTGAGAAAAACAATTAGATTCAATGGGTTAAATTGGTAAAAACATGGATTAGAGGTAGAAAATATGGGGTACTCATATAGTGGCACAGTAGATGGATTGAAAACATTTTATAGTTCTATGCGTAAGCTCAAATGTGGAGATAGGGACTTTTGAGCATACATACAATAATGTCATATCAGATGCGATATTTGACACCAGAGATTCCGAAGGTTGGCATCTAACTTTCATAAAAAGAGCAAGTGGCGATGTCCTCCGTATTCCGATTAAAAAAGGATACCGTTTTTCCATTACTGGGATTAAAGAATATGATGCTTTAATTAAATATTTCGGGATTGGGAATGGAAAAGGACAATTCAGTATTAGAGATTTTGTTAATCATTTAGATAATCAAATTCCTGCTCAATATAGACTATCTGATAACAAGAGAACAACAATACTTAAGTATAATAAGTTGGATAACGAGAGTGATGGAATCTATCCTATAGGTATTAAAAATTGGGAAGTTATTCATGCTAAAAATCCCAAACTACCAGAAGATAAATATCATAGAACTTCAAAAAACCTATTAAAAACTAAGGAGCTATATCCAGACATATATAATGCAACTAAAGATATGGATCTAACAATTATGTACGGAATAGATCCCGGAGAAAATACAGAAAAAATTAAGTCTGGAAAAATAGATTATAAGAATTGAGTTAGTCGACTTATCCCCACCTACCTACTAAAAAATACACCCTATCGACCTGTTCCCACGAACGTAGGAAGTCAAAAAAGGGGAAATTCACACACTCAACCCGGGTTGACATCAATCCGAACGGCTCGTTCCATGTGGAGTGGGGAAACATCCATTTGTTACTCACCTAAGTCTACTATTAAATAATTAAATTTAATTGCAATGGACATTAATGTGAATAGTGGAAAAGAGTACGTTGGGGTCAATTGAGAGAGTACAATGTTTAGGTAATCTTTGTTAAGTAGAGGTGAAAGGAAAGTTACTTGGAGGAATTATTAAAAAATAAATAATATTTATTTCATTAGGTTCAGTCTTTACAATCATATTTAATTAATCCGTGTGCTATCAAAAAATTTCCTCCTTTTTTGTGTGACCTTAATAATCATAATATTGATTTTAGAAAAAATTCGGTGCCGAGTTTGGTGCCCATTTTAAAAAATTTAATGGTACTACAAGATACTCTAAATCACAGAAACCTTATTCTATAGTACTTTATGGGACTTTGTGATACTAGAAATCACATACTGTCTAGAACTTCAAAACTGCTTGAGACCTGCGTGCCAGGTCTGGTGGGTTCGATTCCCACGCAGTCCCGCCAATCCACTCATATCAAGGGTTCTATCGAATTCCTTACATACTTAGACCGAGGGCCACTCGGTCTTTTAGCTGTTCATCTCTATAAATTAAATCGTTTTTTTAAAATTATCCAAAAAGTCATTCATAAATTCCTTAGCTACTTTCGTTAAATTTTTCGTTTCTAAATAAATAAACCAGAAATCAACTGGAAAATACTTTTCTTCCTTTAATGGAATAATTTTTATATCGCCGTTCATAACCATTGAACTGTTTTTAATAGAAAAATCATGCAAATACAAGATGGCTTGACTTTCTGTTACCAGCTTATAAAGAAGGCTGCTGCTATTCGATCTAACTAACACATGATTTAAATTCGGTTTTGTTAATTTTAATACCTTTTTATAGTCAGATGAATTATACATCACTAATTTTGAATCTTTTAATGCACTAAGTGTTACATAATCATGATGATAAAAAGGTGAACTTTTACCAACAGCTATACAAATATGCCCTGTATGAATATGTTCAAAAAGAATATTTTTTTCTTTTTTTAACTCTTCTAAAGAAGCGGGAATTAAAGCAAAGTCATAATTTCCCTTGTTGAAATTCTGAATAATTTCTGTAGGGTTTTGCTCTATTAATTCGAATGTAATATCTTTATTTTCCGAATTAAAATATACCATTGTTTCTTGAAGTATTAAAGTAAAGGTAGGAGCAGTTAAGATTTTTAAATGAGTTTGATTACTATTTTTATGCTCAAAAATTTCTTTATTTAGTTCTTTAATGGTGTTTAGTAAAGTCATTGCTTTAGAAATTACGATTTTACCTTCAAAAGTAGGAGTAACTCCTTGTTTTGATCGGTTAAAGATTTTTATACCAAGCTCATTTTCCAACTGGGTAATAGATTGACTCATCCCTGAAGATGAAATGAATAATTTTTCCGCGGCTTTTGAAATTGACATCTCGTTTGCAACATTTACAATATACTCCATTTGTTCGAAATTCATCATTCCACCTCCACTTAAGCAGATTACATCATTATATTTTCATAAATCCTACACTTGATTTTAATTTTTAAAAAAAGAAGATAAGCAAATCTGACCATAATCCCATCGAGCCCTTTCGTGCACAGGGTGAATTTCGAGTGCAATGAAATTTCTCCTGTATCTAAAAGTTCAACCCTCACTTTTGTCCGAATCGGTACGGTAGTATAGACGAGAATTCCATTTATTTTTAACCCGGTTCCACCGATCGGGTTGATGAACGGTGAACTCTATTACAAACTGCAGAACTTTATTTTAAATTCACACCCTTCAGAATCAAATTTTCTTTTTTGCTAAATTGTAAGTGACAAATATTAATAGAGAGTAAATCGAATGTAAAAGTTTCGTAAATGCGTTCTGGGGCAAAAAGATTAAATTGCATTGCTAGTAGTATCTAAAGGTCATTTTAAGTTTTACTTAATACGTTATACAGATTTATGGAATTAATTAAACGTTTCGAACCATGATATGCTTCTTTCTGGCAAGGGACACGACCGCATTATCTAAAATCAATGTTCATTGCCTCGTATTTTTATTCAAAATTATTAAAAGGCAAAAGGTAGGGAGAAAAAATGAAAAGAGTGAAATGGAAAGGGCAACAAATAATCATCTACATGCCAAATAAAGGGATAGCAAAACGATGGAACGATTGATAGAAGTAGTATCTAAACGTTCTGTGCTGGTTTTGATGATGATCCTTCTGATTATGCTGTGGGGCGGGATCTCAGCTTATCAAATGTAGCGTGATTACATGCCAGCGATTAACAATTCGACGTTGATGATTACGGTAAGGGCGGAGAAATTTGATGCCAATCAGGTGAAAAGCGATGTTGCAAGTATGGTGGAAAAAGCTGTGAGAGGAATAGATGGGCTTCAATATCTAGAAACCAGCTCCTATGACGGCGGGTTGTTTGCCAGTCTTTATTTTCCGCTCAATTTTGACGTGAAAAAGGCGGAACAGGAGATTATTCAAGCCTTGAACGGTTATCAGTTTCCAGCAGGAGTCGAAAAGCCGATGGTCACGAGAGTCAGTACTCACTCTTTTCCTATGATGAGAATTGGGTTAGTAAGTGAAGGGACATCGACCGACGAGAAACAGCTTCGAACAGCAGTCCAAACAATGGTAGCAAAGGAGCTGGAGTATGTTTCGGGGGTAAAAGAAGTACGCCTTACGGGGACAGGAAAGAACGGTTATGTCGTAACGGTCCACATGAATGAATTGAAAAAAAACGGACTGATGTTGAAAGACGTCGAGGAGGCGTTGTCTTCCGCCAATACGGTATGGCCGAAAGGAAAGATTCAGAGTCAGCAGGCTCTGATTCCGATTCAAGTAACAGGTGAGACTATCAATCCTGAGCTGCTGAAGCAGATAAAGATAAGGAATGCTGAGGGGGAAACGGTTGCTCTTTCCTCTGTGGCCGATGTATCCGAAGGCGTGGTAAACCTAAAGACGATTTCGCGGACGGACGGTAAACCGAGCGTTCTCATCGATGTGCTGAAAACGCCCTCCTCCAATGTGACGGATAACCACCATTTCAGTTTAATGAGAGCAGCAGAAGGAGAAAATCAAGGTTCCACTATTGGAAACGAAAGGGGGATTTCCGTGACGAAAAATCTCCTCTCATCCCGATCGATGGGAGGATGCCCGCCATCCTTGTAAAGCGGGGCGACCTTCTCCAGCACAATGGAGTCGTCGACATGATCGATATAATCAATGAGTTCCGCATCAAAGTTTCGCTACGGTTTTGTTTTTCACTCAATTTTACAAGTTTTTTGAACAGTCTCTTAAAATACATAAAATATGGAGGTTTTCTGTAATGAAAAGAATTTTATCTATTACACTCGTATTAACGATGATATTCGTTATGTTATCGACCACCACAGACGCACTTGCAAACGAATCGGGCGACAAACTCGTCAAAATCGACAATATGCAGCCGGTTTACGGTCAAACGATCACCGCCAGTGCAATCATGAATCAGGGTTCAATGGGCAAAAATCTAACATTTCAATGGCAAGTACAGGAATCACGTATAAGCGATCAATATATTAATGTAAAATCGGGTGGTACATCCAAAAGCTACACCGTAACGTTAAATGATATTGGTAAAAAATTGCGCGTTGTAGTTAGTTTACCATCAAATGGTGACAAAAAAACTTCATTGCCCACGAACGCAGTATTAAATGCCAACCCCCTTATTGCATCGATGAAATTCGACAATAATTTAAAGGACGATGCAAATCAAGAGAACTTGGAAGGGAAAGGAAATAATAGTTATGTAGACGGTGTATTACCCGGGACCAAAGCTCTGCACTTAGAAAGCGGAGACGACAATTATGTCGGTACGACGCATAGCTTGAATTTTGGTCATGACAGTTTTACCACATCCTTCTGGTATAAGGGTGACACTAACAATAATCAGGTAATATTATCAAACAAGGATTTTACTAAGAGCTCTAACGAAGGCTGGGCGATTTATACATCAGCCAATTCGGTCAATATGAATTTAGGATTCCCGACCACATCAGTAAAATTTGGGCGCGACACGTTTAATGCTTCCGATTGGCGTTACGTGACATTTGTTGTAGACAGAGATAAAATGCTCGGATCGTTGTATATTGATGGTTACAAAATGACTGAAACTACGCTGGGGATCGGAACTTTAGATACATCGAACCCATTAAATATAGGTAGCGACGGATTGGGTAATCATGGCGGTAATTCATTCGATATAGCTGATCTGAATGTTTGGAAAGGTGCATTTAGCAGCGATGTAGTTCAAGCTAATTATAATAGTTACGCTGTAAATAAAGTAGATTTGAATGCACTTAACGACACAATATTAGAAGCAAATAAAATAATAGCAGACGGTCTCGGCAACGGCTTCAGCGAAACCGATTTTGATCATTTGAAAAAGGTTTTGAATACGGCATCTACGGTTGCAACAACGCAAAAAGAAAAATTATATACACAGGAAACCATCAATTATTACGAACGTGAACTAAACAACGCCATATTCATCTATCAAAAAAGCAATAAAACATTAACTCCCGCCGGTTTAAATATGATTGTGGACAGCGACCCGGAAGTAAGTGCTAATCCCGCAACAATCGCGCGCATTGAAAAAGATTACAGAACAGAACTGAGACTCTTCCCACAGGCCGACGTACTCTTTATTCCTGGCGACGTTACTGGCGGTAACAACGCCAATGAATATGTGTGGATGAAAAATCTGACAGGCATATACAATAAACTTAAAGGTGAGGGTCTGTTTGACAATACGAAGCTTTATATGGTAAGAGGCAACCATGATATGGGCGGCGCCGAACAATTTATACCTGTCGGTTCAGCGGGTGCGTGGAACGCCTCAACGAATTCATACGATAACAATTTCTTTAATAGTGCTTATAGGGTAAAGGTAAAAGGATATAATATTGTGGGTTTTGACGGAAATTATAACAACGACAATACGGTGGGAAAAACCAAAAATTTACTCAACCAAATTAAAACAGAAGCGGATTACGATCCAACCAAACCCATATTTGTATCTTCTCACTACCCTATAAGCGGAACCGTGTGGTCAGAGAGATGGAGCAGCGCGGCAAGTAATAATGTAGGTAAATATATTGCCGACAATGACTTGTCGCAGGTGGTATATATGTCAGGTCATACGCAATACGACCCGACCGACGAACGTTCTCACTATCAAGGTTCGGCTACGTTTCTCGACAGCGGTGCGAGTTCATATTCCAGTTATATTGATGACGGTCCGTACGGCGGATATGTAGAAGGCGCGTATATCAACTATAAAACCACACCTCGCATCGTGAATTTCTTAGAGGTTTACGGTTCAAAAATTATCATCAAACAGTATAATTTAAGTACAGATGAATATGTAGGCATACCTTCTGTAAAAATCGTTGGTGAAGGGAAAGAGGCCTTTACCTATAGCAGGAGCGATATAAGAGAACTCATAGCTCCGCAGTTTGAAGAGGGTATTACGGTCGATTCCTACAAAAACAACGAACTTGCTTTTACAATAAAGCAAGCAAATGACAATGTGCGCGTTTTGGAATATAATATTCAGCTTATAAACAAGCTCACGGGGAAAGTGGACAAATCGTTTAACAGCCTTTCACTGCCGCTAGACAAGCCATTCGATGAACACAGGCACTATAAGTTTACAGGTTTGTCGCCGACTACTCCATATAAACTCAGGGTATTCGCCGACGATTCCATGTATAACCGTTCGTCGCAGGACATTGACATTGAGGCTCAAAGTGTTAATTTAAACAGCATCACTGCGCCTGCTGACATAACAGGGTTGACAATCGGAACGGAGAAGACAGCGGACGCCCTTGGATTGCCAAAGACAGTATCGTTGGATACCGATGCAGGCAGGGGGGATGCCGTTGTGACATGGAATGTAGATGCTTCAAACTATGATCCTACGGTAAAGACTGTACAGACCTTTACTGTAAATGGAACTGTAACTTTGCCAACTGGGGTGAAAAATCCCAATAACGTGCCTTTGACAACAAGCATTAAAGTAACGGTTAATAAGATCCCTCAGTCTCAAATGACTGCAACGGCGACAAGTCAGGAAACGATTGGTGAAAATAATTCAGCATCCATGGCGATTGACGGAAATTCACAAACTTTTTGGCATACAAAGTGGGATAAATCTGATGTTCTCCCCCAATCGATCACCTTAAATCTTGGAGGAACTTACGCAATCGATAAGGTCGCGTATTTACCAAGGCCATCAGGCAGCAACGGAAATATTACAGGATATAACGTTTATGTAAGTACAGATGGAGTGACCTTTACTAAAGTTGCAAGCGGAACTTGGGCAAACGACAATGCGGAGAAAGTAGCAACTTTTGATCCGACAGATGCATCATATGTCAAGCTCGAAGCAACGGCGGGTGTTAACGGCTGGGCCGCGGCCGCGGAGATTAGCGTCCTTGAAACAGAAACTGTAAAGAATTAGCTTCTAACTTAAAAGAATTTATTGTATTGAATTCACGCAGGTGTCATCACATTAGTGAAATTTAGGATGGATCGGTAATGAAACTGGGGGAGATCAATTTTCTCCCCCTTATTATGTTCAAGTTGCAGAATGAACGTTCGTAACCGGATAAACTATATTGCAGATTGTAATACTAACATTTCATGAAAAGAGGTTCCGCTATGAAGCAGCGTTCATTTCTGTCCATGTTCATCATCATGATCTTATTATTTTTTGGGACTGCCACAACTTCACTTGCGCATTCCATAAATATGAATTACTCGGATTTAAACATTGAAGGGAACGAGATTCTCTATGATCTTTTTATTGAACAAAGAGACTTGTTTCCACAATTCGGTACTGACTTGGATAATCTGGTGAACGATGAACTGGCCTCGCAAAAAATCGAATCCTATCTACAGAAAGGTCTTCGCATAGATGTGGATTCGAAGCCCTTAACGATGGAATTGGTTTCGATGGACATGGCGCAAAAGGGTGCCGCAAGAGGCGTGGAATTTCAACTGAGGTTTATCGCCGATGAAGAAATCGAACAATTTAATCTTCATTACGATCTGGTGTTTGACGATGCGCCTGCTCATACGAGTGTACTCATGGTCCATGCAGGGGAATATTTTCAGCAGGATATGATTGATAGCGCTAATAGAGATATTCTGATCAACCTTCCCCATATTGATAGCACTAAAAGTGATAATCTGAGCAACGTTCCCCAGCCTAAGATTGGCGCTGTTTTGTGGAAATACTTTAAGCTTGGAATCGAACACATTTTGACAGGTTATGATCATTTGCTGTTTTTGTTATCCTTAGTATTAATTGCATCTCGCTTCAAGGATGCGTTGAAAATTGTTACTGCTTTTACAATCGCCCACAGCATAACACTATTCTTGGTGGCAACCGACCGTATTCAGGTCAGTTCGCATTGGGTCGAAGCCTTGATTGCCCTGACGATCTGTTATGTGGCAGTGGAAAATATGTTTGTTCAAAAGGCGAAATGGCGGTGGATATTGACAGCCATATTTGGCCTGATTCACGGTATGGGCTTCGCTGGGGCTTTGGCTGAAACAGGACTTCCAAAAGGAAATCTGATTGGCTCACTCCTAACGTTTAATTTAGGTGTGGAAGCGGGCCAGCTCATGGTCCTATGCCTATTACTTCCCTTCTTGCTATGGCTGCGAAGGTTCCCCTGGTATCGTAAAATGATGATTTCAACGTCTTGCTTTATTTTTGTGCTGGCATTTTATTGGTTGATTCAAAGATTGTAATTAGGCCATTTATTGATCAATACGAGAGTTAGCGGTATTTTTGCTAGCTCTTTTTTATTATTGCGTGTCTAACCAAGTCAGGCACAACTAGCTGGTATAGTCCGGTCGGGGTAAGAGCCTAGTCGCCTCGTAGATGACAGGCAGCTCGTGAAGAGATCATATCTGATCGGGGTTCACAGTATGTGTCGGAGGATTACTGTACAAGAGATGCAGGTTGGCATGAACCGCAATTTGACGGAACAAACCTGGGTACGCAGCTTTCAATCCTTACAGGCTGTTGAACGATTTGTCCACTTCCCCGGTGAGCTTGTTGATAAGCTGAACATTGTATTCCAACACGCGCACATGTACTCTCTACTCTCTTATAGTAATTTTCAAGGTCATGTCGGTCATTATGACCCATGTGACCTCAAAAATAAATATAAGACATCTTTTTTTTACAAGTTTCCTTACTCTAGTATGGCCGTGTTATTAGCGTATCTGTTATTTTCAAGTGGTCAATCGGAAGAAGTATAAGTGAAACAAAATTATAAGGATGATGAGGGGTATATGCCTTCCGTGATTTTGCGTCTGTCCACGTAATATTTTTCCTTGAAATTCCCACCCAAAACCCCCCCAACACTTTGGGGGATAATACATTATTCTACAAAGCAGAATGAAATAAAAAACCCTAGAAGTTGAGTGATATCAACGTTTCTAGGGTTTTTGCTGTTGCATTTTACAACTCGTATTAATTAACGAGAGTAATCCTCATCTAAAGTGAATTATCTGGTAAAAGAAGTATTTATTTAGAGGAAAAAGGCACGTCCAATTTTTAGGTGCAGGTGCCATGCTTGGTGCCCAAATTTTTAAAATTACAAATCGCAAGAAAACACTAGGAAGCAAGAAACCTTGATTTATCAGTACTTGAGGGCACATCGAGATACTAGAAAAACAGGTGGCAGCAAACTTCAAAACTGTTTGAGACCTGCGTGCCAGGTCTGGTGGGTTCGATTCCCACGCAGTCCCGCCAATTTTGACTTTTTAATGTAGCACCGAATAAGCGTTTGTGCTTATTCCCAAACGGATTTCGACCAGTCTGACGTAAGACCGTGTTAGACTGTTAAAGAAAACTGATTTAGACTAATACATAAAACCGTTCAACCTCTTACTTAATTTATTATGGAAGGGGTTTTTTATTTTCCCTCGAGGTCAGTTAAGAGGAGTAAAACATGTAGTGAAATCAGTAAATATTGGAGGGTATGTTTATTCAATTTCTGAGATGTTTGAGCAATTTATGTTAATAAAAAAAGGGGAAGGTTTAGCAAAAAGAACTATTAATGAATACTACAAAAACTTTCAATTTAAGTTAGGCGAATTTTCGCTGATTATTTCTTGATGGACTATTGCCTTCATAAATTTGAGCAAATCTTCGTTCGTAGAAATAATCCCGCCCCCGGCATGCATTTTAAAACTAAGACTGTTGTAATATATTTGGGTCCCACTCTCTAAAATTTTGTCGATTTAGGACAAACTTTGGCTAATGAAAACGCTCACATAAAGAACCTTTCTTGCTGTAATATTTTAAATATAAACAATGCAAAATTATTTATTGCAAAGAAAGGATGATAATCTGTGGCTCATACCCGTTTGTTTGAAGATCTTATCAAAGCATTGTCACTAGCTAATGACCAGGAAGGAGAGCAAAATAAAGTATCTAGGAGAGATTTTTTGGCTAAAGCGGCAGTCACCGGAACAGCACTTATGCTTCCAAGTTTTGTTTGGAGCACGGCTGCCACTGCCGCCCAAAGTTCATTAGCCCCACGGATTGTTATCATTGGTGCGGGGCTTGCGGGTTTGACCTGCGGATATCGCCTTAAACAAGCTGGGTATAACACTCAAATATATGAGGCGTCAAATCGTTTAGGAGGAAGATGCTGGTCATTAAGAGGGCATTTCGATCAAGGGCAAATCGCCGAGCATGGTGGAGAACTAATCGATCAAGAACATAGGGAGATACGGCAGCTTGTCCAAGAACTAGGGCTGAAATTAGATAATCTTGTTCAAGCAGAGCCCAATGACACAAAAATAATAAGTTATATCAATGGAAGTCCCTACACATTTAAGCAAGCTACGAACGATATTAAAGAAATATGGCAGCAGATTCACGGTGATTTGGTTGCAGCAGGGTATCCGACCACGTATAAAAGCTATACGAAAAGAGGCTGGGAGCTTGATCAAATGTCAATCCTTGATTGGATAAGAAAGTACGTACCAGGAGGTGTAAATTCAAACCTCGGAAAGTTGTTGGATATTGCGTACAATATCGAGTACGGTGCCGATTCAAGCGAACAAAGCGCTTTGAATTTGATTTATTTACTAGCATTCTCAGGGCAGGGACAAATGAGATTATTCGGGCCTTCCAACGAAAAGTACCGGGTTCGCGGAGGAAATGATCAAATTGTAAGTTTATTAGCACAACAACTGGAAAGCCAAATCCAGCTAAATTCAGAATTAACCTCTATTAAACTTTCAAAAGACAATACTTATATACTGACGTTTAAAAAAGGCTCAGGCTATGTTGATGTAATAGCTGATCAAGTCGTAGTTGCCATCCCATTCTCAAAGTTGCGAAATGTGGATTACTCAAAAGCGAATTTTAAGCCAGTAAAACAGATTGCTATTCAAGAACTGCAAATGGGAACAAACACAAAATTACAGGTTCAATTTACGAAACGATATTGGCAGCAATTCAATTGCAATGGAGATACTATTTCTGATACGGGCTATCAAAATACGTGGGAAGTATCGAGATCCCAATCTGGTGATTATGGGATTTTAGTTAACTATACAGGTGGGAAAATCGCAGCGAAAAAAAGTAACTGGACCAACCCGATAATTGCAGCCAATCAATTTTTAAATCAACTGGAACCAGTGCTGCCGGGTATTACCGATACTATGAATAAAAGGGTAGTACCAACAATCGATTATTGGACAGGAAACCCGTATACATTAGGTGCGTACTCCTATTGGGGAGTTGGACAGTATACGAAATTTGCTGGAGTAGAAGGAGAGCCCGAAGGAAACTGTTATTTTGCGGGGGAACATACATCAATTGATTTCCAAGGCTTCTTAAATGGTGCCGTAGAATCCGGGCAGCGTACTGCACAAGAAATCCTTAAGTATATTAAGATTACTAAATAATATAAAGTAGTTCCAAGTTGAGTTAGAAGTATGGATATGCTCCATGAATCCTAGAACTCCACCGTAACTAAAGAGGTATTTATTGAAATAAACCCATTTCTAGTTTAATTAGGAGGAAATTTATGCTAGAACGGAGCCCATCGGTATTAACTTGGAAGTTTATGACAAGGGTATTTCAACATTTTAAGGAAGGGGTCATTATAATAGATCCCGAGGGAGAAGTGCTTATATTAAATACAGCCGCGAGGAAAATGATAGGAATTGATCATGCTGTCCATACCATAAAAGAGCTGCCAAGTGAAATTCAACATATGTGGGAACATCGTCACCAGCGTTTCTCCAATATGCATACTCTTGAAGTTGAAGTGGATGTAATTCCTGGTTTTGGTGACGGTATGGCACTCATTATGAGAAAACCGAACCAATCTATACCGCAAGAGCAGGTTGGGAATCATGATGAATTCCAGGTGCTGATGGATTTATCCGTTGATGACATCATGATTGCAGATGGACAAGGTAAAATCCTTCGAGTCAATGATCGGTGTGAACTGTACTATAATTGTTCGAAGGAGCAATTGATTGGTAGAAATGTACGGGATTTAGAGTCTGAAGGAGTTTTTTTTCCTTCTGCCATCTCCCTGGCTATCGGGAAAAAAGAAAACATTACTATTCTTCAGGACACGGTTAATAGAAAGCGTCTACTCGTGCAAGTTAATATCCTATGGGAGAAAAACGGCGAAATCAGCCGCCTAATTTGTACCTCAAAAGACATTTCAACGATACAACTTCGATCCATCCTTCCATCCTTACAAAGTCACCCTGACTTTATAGAGTTTCTAAGACAGGAGAATTTCGTCATAAAGAGTGGGAGAATGAAGAACTTTTTCAAATTTGCTTCGAAAGTGGCTCAAACAGATTCTACCATTTTGCTACTGGGAGAGTCGGGAAATGGAAAATCGGAACTGGCAAGGCTTATTCATAAAATAAGCAAAAGACAACATCAACCATTCATTTCAATAAACTGTGCCGCAATACCTGAAACGCTAATGGAAAGTGAGATGTTTGGTTATGTGGAAGGAGCTTTTACGGGTACAAAACGCCAAGGAAAGAAGGGTTTTTTTGAGCAGGCAAACGGAGGAACCATCTTTCTAGATGAAGTAGCGGAACTTCCCTTGTCACTTCAAGCAAAACTTTTGCACGTTCTTCAGAATAAATCTTTTTACCGCGTTGGCGGTTCTGATCTCATTCAGGTTAATATTCGGGTGATTGCTGCTACAAATCACAATTTAGAAGAATTAGTCGAAAGTGGAAAATTTAGAAAAGATCTTTATTATCGACTTCATGTCATTCCATTAACGGTTCCAACATTAAGAGAACGCCCAGAGGATATTATCCCTCTACTTCTAACAACATTAGAGATGTTAAATGCTAGAGAAGGGGTTGAAAAGCAATTTTCAACTGACGTGTTGTCTTTATTAAGCAGATATCACTGGCCTGGGAATGTAAGAGAGTTGCAAAATACGGTAGAGTGGTTATATATTGCTTCCGAAGGAGAAACCATAGAAGTAGATGCGCTGCCGTCAAAAATTAAAGAGTCGCTCCTTGGAATTAGTGAGGACTTGCCGATTATTATTAAAAAGATTATTCCTTTAAAAGATGCAATCGACTTGGTTGAAAAAGAATTAATCAAAAAAGCACAAACAATGGTAACAAGCACCTATAAAATTGCTGATCTTTTAAAAATTAATCAATCTACGGTAGTTCGAAAGTTAAATAAAATGGATATGTTATAATGCTTTGCGGTATTACTGCTAATGCATCTGTAAAAGAGACGTCCACTATGCCTTTCGTATACATTTTATTATTTTCATGATGTAGCGGCGCATTAAAAATCTATTACAATATCAAGATATAAAGCACAGAATTCCCAAGGATTCTGTGTTTTTTTCTTTCTCTAACGATTGGCACGAATCTTGCTTGTAGATAGTTAGATGACTTAAGGAGGGATCTGTATGAAAAACAAAAAACGATGGTGGAATGTTTTTGTTGTTTTAGGTATTGTACTGGCGTTAACAGCCTGCAGCGGAGATAAACAATCCGCAACTACACCAAAGAGTGATGGGAAAACGCTCAACCTGCTTACATGGGAGGGGTATGCCGATCCGAAATTTGTGAAGGGATTTGAAGAAAAATATGGGGTAAAAATTACCGCAACCTATTTCGGGTCTAGTGATGAGCTTGTCTCCAAATTAAAAGGCGGTGGCGGTAATGTATACGATGTCATTTCCCCGTCCTCCGATGTTGCTGGTTATCTTGTAAACGAGGGTCTAGTTGCACCCATCAATTTAGACCACGTCCCAAACTATCAAAACTTAGCTTCTAAACTCGTCGATATGAACGATGTCAAAAAGGATGGAAAAATATACGGCATTCCGTTTACTTGGGGACCTGATTCTCTAATTTATGATGCGGATGTCATAAAGGATCCGCCGGATAGCTGGAATATTTTTTGGGATCCAAAATATAAAGGAAAAGTTTCTTTGTGGGATGATATTTCGAATATTTATCTCGTCGGCCAAATGAACGGGCTAGATAAGAATGATCCATCGGCTGTTTACAATATGACGGATCAACAGCTGCAGGATGCAAAGAAAAAATTAATTGAATTAAAGCCGCAGATTCGTAAATATTGGGCGACAGGCGGTGAGCTTAATGATCTCTTTTCAAATAAAGAAGTTGTCTTAGCTGTCGGTTGGCCGCTTACTCCGACAACAGTCAATGCTTCAGGAAGACACTTAAAGGAAGTGATTCCAAAAGAGGGCATTACAGGATGGATTGACAGATTGATGATTGTTAAATCTTCACCGAATAAGGAGCTCGCCGAAAAGTATATCAATTATGTGACGGATGCTCAAACCCAAAAGTTGGTTAGCGATGCAACAGGATATGGGGTTGCAAATAAAGATGCGGCAAAATACATGTCGAAAGAGCAAGCAGAGGCCATTCATATTGATGATATGGAGAATTATATGAAGAAAATTAATTTTTGGCAAATTGTGAAGGACCGCAACAAGTACAATGAGATTTGGAATGAAGTCAAAGCACAGTAAAGAGAATATACAATCTAATTTTTTGATAGTCAGAACGCTAGTTTCAGCTCACTGAAGGGAGTTGCGTTATGTCCGTTAACCTATCAACACAGGTCGGTCAGACAACCGTTCGCCAAAAAAAGAAACGCCTGCGACTTAACCCAAGGTTATTGTGTTTGCTTATACCACCTTTAATCTGGTTGTCTGTATTATTATTTGCTCCCTACTTCACCCTGTTTTTGAACAGCTTTTGGAAGGTGGATTTTGGCACCATTGTTCATGACTTTACCTGGGACAATTATAAAAAATTTTTTACAAATGAATTGTACTACGGGACACTCTTGAAAACGTTAAAAATAGCTTCATTCGTCACCATCTTTAGTGTTTTGCTCAGTTTTCCTCTGGCCTACTTCATCTGCTTTAAGGTCAAGAAAAATAAACAGCTCATGTATACACTGGTGATTATTCCTCTTTGGGTCAGTTATTTAGTTAGAGCCTATGCATGGAAAATTGTCCTTGGCCAAGATGGAATTTTAAATAATGTATTAATTAGCATAGGTATTATACACAAACCACTTGAAATCTTTTTATACAGCCCATATGCCGTTGTCCTTGCGTTAACACACATTTATACCCCGTGGGTGCTCATGTCTATTTATACTTCGTTAGAGCATATTCCCAGGAACTTGCAAGAGGCATCAAAGGACTTGGGGGCTGGCAGATTTCAAACATTTTTTAAAATAATTTTGCCGCTAAGCTTGCCAGGCGTAATTGCTGGAGCAACATTTGCCTTCGTGTTGACGATGGGTGATTTTCTGGCGCCACAATTGTTAGGTGGAACAAGCAGCATGATGATCTCAAATGTCGTATATAGTCTTTTCGGGGTTGCCAACAACTGGCCGCTGGGTTCAACCATTGGAATCGTGACTCTTGCATTAGTTCTCCTGATTCTAGAGGTTACCCATCGATTGGAAAAAAGGACTTCTAGTTTTGAAAATGGCAAAGAAAATAAGGGGGTGTAATCATGGGGAAGACATCACGTTTCGATTGGATTTCTTCAAGTCTTAGAGCTTCCTCTGCGCTCATCTTTCTGTTTATTTATCTCCCGATGATAGTTGTGGTGGTATATTCCTTTAACGGCAATGCTGTAAATAGTTTTCCCATACAAACCTGGTCCACGAAATGGTACGGTGTCATGCTGCAAGATAGCGCTCTGTTGGCATCGTTAAAAAACAGTGTTTTAGTAGCTGTCTTAGGTACCATTATTGGGTTATTTCTTGGTATTCCTGCCGCCTTTGTGGTTGATCGTTTCCGTTTTCCAGGGAAAATCATCTTTGAGCGGATTGTCCTTTTGCCGATGATTTTACCTGGAATTATCACAGGCGTGGCAATGATGAGTGTCTTTGTTATGATGCGGCTTGAATTGTCGTTAACAACGATTTTCATCGGTCATGGTACCTTCCTGATCGCAGTGGTGATGACGCAGGTGTACGCTCGGCTCAAGATATTAGACCAGGCTATCGAGGAAGCTTCAATGGATTTAGGGGCTACAAGGATGAAGACGTTTTTCTATGTCACACTGCCTAACATCAAAACAGCAGTGATTGGAGCAACTTTACTATCATTTACCCTATCGTTTGATGAAATCGCTGTTAGTTATTTCTTGACAGGAAGGGACTTGACCCTGCCCGTCCAAATATGGGCCATGCTTCGCAGAGGAATTACACCCGAAGTGAATGCAATTTCGACGCTCATCTTCCTTTTTTCGGTGGCTATGATTGTTATTGTTACGATATTGAATCGAGAAGTTGAAAAGTAGGAAGGAGTTTGGAGATTGGATTATATTGTGAAAATTCAACGAGTGGAAAAGGGGTTCGGAAAAGAGCTTGTTGTCAAAGGGATCAATCTTGACATCAACCGGGGAGAATTTCTAACCTTGCTTGGTCCAAGCGGATGCGGAAAAACAACAACCCTTCGAATGATTGCCGGGTTTGAGGAACCGGATGCCGGAGAGATTTGGATAGATGGGAAACCTGTCTCTGGTACTCCTCCCTATAAACGGGACGTAAATACCGTCTTTCAAAATTATGCTTTATTTCCGCATATGACCATCAATGAAAATATTGCTTATGGATTAAAAATGAAAGGTGTTCCAAAGACTGAGCGAGCGGCCCGGGTAAAAGAAGCATTAAGACTCGTTCAACTTGAGTCCTTTGGGGATAGAAAACCGCGTCAGCTAAGCGGGGGTCAGCAGCAGCGTGTAGCTGTGGCACGGGCGTTAATCAATAATCCAAAGGTATTACTCCTTGATGAGCCTTTGGGCGCGCTTGATTTGAAGTTAAGAAAGCAAATGCAAATCGAACTGAAACATCTACAGCAGAAATTAGAAATTACCTTTATCTATGTAACGCATGATCAAGAAGAGGCACTTACCATTTCAGACCGCATTGCCGTCATGAATAAAGGAGTGATCGAACAGGTTGCAGCCCCAAAAGAAATCTATGAAAGTCCTTCTACCAAATTCGTTGCAGATTTCATTGGGGACACCAACTTGTTTGAGATTGAAGTGTCACCCACAATGGAAAATGTTGTTGCCCTCGATTTGTTAGGAACAAAGGTGGGCGGAAGGATTCGGGATCGACAATCCCTAACCAAACGGAATTATTTGTCGATTCGGCCAGAAAGGGTAAAGATTCTGGCCATCGGTGAAGAGGCTCCATACTTTCTAACAGGGACAGTAGAAGAACTCATTTATGTAGGTTCGTTTATTCGATCGGTGGTACAGCTGCCACAAGGACAGAGAATTGTAGCTATGTGGCAGAGCAAAGGAGATCAGACTTGCCAACCCGGTGATCAAGTGAGGGTCACATGGAAAGAGGAAGATGGGATTGTCGTCGGTCAGTAAGAAAAAGAAATAGAAATCTGCATAAAGTACAATAGATTTTTTCAAAAGCGGGAGTTGAAAAAAGAGTAACCTATCTTACAAGATCAATTTGGTTGGTAAGAGGGATACTCTTTTTTAATGTTGAATGGCTGAAGAAAAACGAATGGGAGGACACGGACAAATGTGATCAATGCAGTGCATATAAAGGGTCGGCGTATATATGCCCGGAATGTAGACTTTAACGTCTAGTATGGCGTTTTTTTAATATACAATCCGAACGTTTGTTTTTATATAAAAGCTGTGAGATGATATTTGTTGTGATTTGATTTTGCGGTATTTTTTTCGAGCTGTTCTTATACACGTGGGCTTTTAGGTGCCATGCTTGGGGCTAGAATTTTAAAAATTGTAAATCACTAGAAAAAATTAGGAATCACGAAACCTTGATAAATCAATACATGAGGGTATATCAAGGTACCAGAAAAACAGGTGCCAGCAAACTTCAAAACTGCTTGAGACCTGCGTGCCAGGTCTGATGGGTTCGATTCCCACGCAGTCCCGTCAAAAAGTCAATTATATCAAGGGTTTTCGCAGATTTACTTTGATTAAAGTTTTTACATATTCCTTCACAGTCTCACTCCTATCTACTTGCAAGAATGAATAGGGACTGTTGCCGGGACTGTAGAGAACGTTACCTTCAACCTCCAAATAATTATTTATTGGAGGTTGTTTTTATGCAAACAAAGATTATGCAAAAAAAGGTTAAGCCGAAACTAGGTAAGATAAGAGAGGGTAGCAAAAAGAAAACAAGCTCAACAAGCTATTTCCTTTTACAAATTTTTATGAGTTCATTTCAGAAAAATTATGGTAAATTCAAATGGAGGAGATTGGAATTTTTTAAGTGGTATATTTAACCATATAAACTAAGTGTGGGTGGTTGTCTTGGAAAAAGTAGAAAATAATATAAAAGTAGAAAAATGTATAAAAATTGAAGAACATATAAATGGACTTGTAGACCTTTTAAAAGATGTTGTTGAGGATGGTGCTTCTATTGGATTTTTACCACCACTTGAACTTTCAGAGGCAAATAAGTATTGGGAAAGTGTACTAAATCCTGACGTGTTCCTTTTTGTTGCTAAGGTCAAAAACGAAATAGTTGGTAGCGTGCAATTACATCTATGCTCAAAACAGAATGGTGTACATAGAGCTGAAATTGCAAAATTAATGACTCATCCAAATTATCGGAGGAATGGAATTGGTCGTTTATTAATGGAGAAGGCTCATGAAACAGCTTTAATAATGGGTAGAACACTATTGATTCTCGATACCAGAGAAGGAGACTCCTCCAATTTACTTTATATTTCATTAGGATACATTAATGCAGGGCGGATACCTGCTTATGCAATGTCCGAAAACGGTAATTTCGATGCGACAATAATTTATTATAAAAATTTGATGTAAGCAGGCAGGATTGTAGATTGTGAAATATTAAGGTCTAGCTTTTTATTGAACTCTTCCTATTTTAATTATAGCATCTAAAAAATGGTTAATATAGACTTTTTATTCTCATTTACTACTGCTAAAATCAATAGAACATTAATGGTTAGGAGAGATGTGAGTGAGTTCTTTGGTTCTCGGTTTTCAGGAAATGGAAAAAACACAGCTTTTGCTCGTTGGCGGAAAAGGGTTAAATTTAGGGGAATTATCGAAAATTCAAGGAATACAAGTACCTGAAGGATTTTGTATTACAACAGTAGGATATCAAAAAGCCATCGTACAAAACGAAACGTTTCAAGCTTTGTTGGATCAACTAAAAATGCTAAAAATAGAGGATCGAGCTCAAATTGGTGAAATCAGCAGGAAGATTCGACAAATCATTTTGGAAGTAGAAATTCCTTCCGATGTGGTGAAAGCAGTTACTCACTATCTCTCCCAGTACGGCGAGGAACATGCGTATGCAGTGCGTTCAAGTGCGACTGCTGAAGATTTACCACATGCCTCTTTTGCTGGTCAACAAGACACCTATTTAAATATCATCGGAAAGGAAGCCATCTTGCAGCATATCCACAAATGTTGGGCTTCCCTATTTACGGATCGTGCCGTGATTTACCGTATGCAAAACGGATTTGACCACAGCCAAGTGTATTTATCCGTTATCGTTCAAAGGATGGTTTTCCCACATGCCTCAGGGATATTATTTACCGCTGATCCGATTACTTCTAACCGAAAGCTACTATCAATTGATGCCAGTTTTGGACTTGGAGAAGCACTGGTCTCTGGCTTGGTCTCTGCCGATAATTATAAAGTTCAAGAAGATAAAATCGTCGATAAGATGATTGCAGCCAAGAAATTGGCTATCTATGGACGAAAAGAAGGCGGAACAGAGACACAAGAGATCGATCCGGATCAGCAAAAGGCGCAAACACTTACTGATCAACAGATTTTACAACTAGCACGTATCGGAGGACAGATAGAGGCTTATTTTGGTTGCCCGCAAGATATCGAATGGTGTTTAGTTGATGATACATTTTATATCGTCCAGAGTCGTCCAATCACTACTTTATATCCCATCCCGGAAGCGAACGATGAAGAAAATCACGTCTATGTATCTGTTGGTCATCAACAAATGATGACCGACCCAATGAAACCATTGGGATTATCTTTTTGGCTGTTAACGACTCCTGCACCCATGCGTAAAGCTGGTGGAAGGTTGTTTGTGGATGTCACACATCAACTTGCTTCACCTGTCAGTAGAAACATGTTATTAAATGGCATGGGACAACACGATCCGCTCATGAAAGACGCACTCATGAACATCATTGAGCGGGGGAACTTTATAAAATTGTTACCAAATGATCATAAAGCACCGAGTCCCACGAGAGGCAATACAGATATGCAGGCACAAATCGAAAACAATGCATCCATCGTTTCTGATTTGATTAAGCGTAGTCAAATATCGATAGAACAGTTAAAACAGAACATCCGAACGAAATCAGGAAAAGATTTATTTGATTTTATTCTCGAAGATATTCAGGAATTAAAGATGATTTTATTTGACCCACAAAGTTCAGCTGTATTTATGGCAGCTATAAATGCTTCAACATGGATCAATGAAAAAATGAACGAGTGGTTAGGTGAAAAAAACGCAGCAGACACACTTTCTCAATCTGTACCAAACAATATTACTTCGGAAATGGGTCTAGCACTATTGGATGTCGCAGATGCGATTCGTCCTTATCCAGAAGTAATTGATTATTTCCATCAAATAAAAGATGATAACTTTTTGGATGAATTGGTAAATTTTTACGGTGGACAAGAGGCTAGAGACGCTTTCAATGCTTTTCTCAACAAATACGGAATGCGATGTGCCGGAGAAATCGATATCACAACAACTCGTTGGAGTGAAAAACCAATTACACTTGTCCCCATTATCCTTGGCAACATCAAAAACTTTGAAGCCAATGCTGGCAAGAGAAAATTCGAGCAAGGGCGGCGTGTTGCTTTGAAAAAGGAGCAAGAGCTATTAGACCGATTGAAACAATTACCGGATGGTGAACAAAAGGCCAAAGAAACAAAACGGATGATTGACCTAATCCGGAATTTTATCGGATATCGTGAATATCCAAAATACGGCATGATTAGTCGTTACTTCGTTTATAAGCAGGCATTACTGAAAGAAGCTGAACAACTCGTGCAAGTGGGCATTATTCATGAAAAAGAAGATATATACTATCTCACTTTTGAAGAACTTTTTGATGTCGTACAAACAAATAAACTGGATTACCAGATCATCAACAAGCGAAAAGACGATTACAAATTATATGAAAAACTGACTCCCCCGCGTGTGATCACATCTGATGGTGAAATCATTGTAGGTAAGTATAAACGAGAAAATCTCCCAGACGAAGCGATTGCGGGTCTACCTGTTTCTTCTGGAGTTATAGAGGGGCGCGCTCGTGTCATCTTAAACATGGAAGAAGCTTATTTAGAAGAGGGAGATATATTAGTCACTGCCTTTACTGATCCTAGCTGGACACCATTGTTTGTATCCATAAAAGGTCTCGTCACCGAAGTTGGTGGACTGATGACTCATGGAGCAGTTATCGCACGTGAATACGGATTACCAGCTGTTGTTGGAGTGGAAAATGCCACCAAACTGATAAAAGACGGGCAACGAATTCGTGTGCATGGAACAGAAGGGTATATCGAAATATTGTAATTGCTGAATACCTTACAGTATGAAAGATGTTATATAGAAATTCTTATCTTTTATAATAGAATTATCATTTTTTTTGTTTTAAGGTTTTTTGTTCAACTAATGGGGCGATGCTTAATGAAGCATCGCCTTTCCATTTCCTTCATAAAGGGATATTCTTTTTGCGTTCATTTTTTTCAGTCCTTTTAGAATTATAAAATTGATAATTTTGTTGCAAATGCAATAAAATTAGGTTAAATTTAATTTATATCAATTTTGTAGTAAATGCAACAAAAAATATGGATTAAGGAGTTAATCATGAAGGGAATTTTACGTGAAATTGGAATGATAGCTAGGGCATTAGATTCTATAAGCAATATTGAATTTAAAGAATTTGAGCTTACAAAAGGGCAGTATTTGTACCTTGTACGGATATGTGAAAACCCTGGTATCATCCAGGAAAAGGTAGCTGAAATGATCAAAGTAGATCGAACAACAGCAGCTCGTGCTATAAAAAAACTAGAAATGAATGGCTTTATTGAAAAGAAAGATGATGAACATAACCAAAAAATAAAAAAACTTTTTCCAACAGAGAAAGGGAAAGAGGTCTATCCTTTCATTATAAGAGAAAATGATTATTCCAATATGGTCGCATTATCTGGATTTTCCGAAAGAGAAGTAGAAACCATTTTTAATCTTCTTCAAAGAGTTAGAAAAAATATAGAAATAGACTGGGAATTTGTAAAAAAGGGACACAAGAGAAATTATTGAATATAGAAAGGAGTGACATATTTAAATGACTATAAATATAATAAAGTGTAGCCTTGAAGATTCACGCAAACTTCAAGAAATTAGTTATGAAACATTTAATGACACATTTAGGCATCAGAATTCACCTGAAAATATGAACGCCTACTTGGAAAGGGCATTTAACTTAGAACAATTAGAAAAAGAATTATCCAATATTTCTTCGCAATTCTTTTTTGTTTATTTTAATCATGAAGTCGCTGGATATTTAAAGGTCAATACTAATGATGCCCAGACTGAAGAAATGGGAGATGAATCACTTGAAATCGAGAGGATTTATATAAAGAACAAATTTCAAAAACATGGGCTTGGTAAATATCTACTAAATAAAGCGATGGAAATTGCGATGGACCGTAATAAAATGAAAATCTGGCTAGGCGTATGGGAAAAAAATGAAAATGCAATTGCTTTTTATAAGAAAATGGGGTTTGTTCAAACTGGAGCCCACTCTTTTTATATGGGTGATGAAGAACAAATAGACTTTATAATGACCAAAACGCTCATATAATGAGCGGAACGGAGATGTCATATTGGCAGCTTCACCTTACCGTAAAGGATTAGATTGATAGAAACAGTTATCAATCTAATCCTTTACATTAACATTACATTTAGCTTCTTGAATTAAATAAATAAGTGATTTATTATATAAGCAAATAATTATATGTAAATACAGATGTTTGATATGGTAAGAATCACTTAGCCATGTATAAAGTATTGTTTGGAACGCTATTTTTTTTCATTGCCATAATTATTATATCGTTAATTCTAGATGAAATTGGTTTCTTTGATGAAATCGTAGACCGCATTAAGCGTTTTGCTGAAACTGGGGAGTAAGAAATAAATAGCAAAGGCCAAGGGACGATCCCTTGGCTTTGTTTAGTTTATTCTATTAAGTTATTGTTTCGTAGAATCGGCTTGTAAATCAAGATTATTCAAGGGATATACATCCCCATCTTCTTCCAAGGCAAACTTCCAAGACTCAATCAACCCACTCTAATTTGAGTTAGCAAAAAACCTACATAGACATTTCATCGGGATTGTTTTGCTGAAAGCTATTTTTCGGTATTGCATCATCATACGGCATATCACTGTGTCCGTAGCTGCTATGAATCATCATATACAGTAAACCAGCAACAACTACTACTACACCTGAAATGAGCACAATATAGTTATCATACCAGGCTGCATCTGGCGTTCTCGGCCAACACATGTTGATCATTGCGATGATTCCATAGACAAGTGCACCAATATTGACAGTCAGTCCCCACTTGCCCAATTGATACTTGCCACTTGGCTTCCATCCTTTTAGTCTAGCACGGAGTGCAGCAAGGACAACCATTTGGAATCCAAGATAAATGCCCAATGCCGCAAAACTGATTATCTTTGTGAGTGCATCTGTAGACACTTTTGATCCAAGCACAATGATGGCTGGAACAATAGCTGCAAGAAGCAACGCATAAGGTGGAATGTGACGAGCAGCCGAAAACTTCTTTAACAATCGGCTTCCAATAATCATGTCATCACGCCCATACGAATAGGCAAGTCTGCTTGCTGCTGCCTGTAAACTCATTACACATGAAAGGAAGGAAATCAACACAATACCCAGTACAATCTTCGCACCAACAGCACCAAATGCATCGTTAAGCAATGTATCAACAGGCGTTAAGTCCTTACCAGCGATAACTGCTGGGATATCAGCAACTGAAAGTACTAAAGCAAGGCAAACAAAGGTAGCTGCTGCACCGCCAATGTAAATCGTCCGGCGCATTGCCTTTGGGATAAGAACACCTGGATTTGGTACTTCCTCAGCAACATCGCCACAAGCTTCGAACCCATAATATTGAAAAATTCCAATTAATCCAGCTGCTGCAAATGCATACAAGTAGCTATGACTGCCTTGAGCACCAAAAGAATCGAAGAGCACATCAAGACCGTGGACCCTGTGGGTGATAAGCAGCCAAAAACCAACTACAAGCGCACCAATAAGCTCAGCAGCAAAACCAATAACTGCTGCAGCTGCTAGAACCTTTGTACCAAGAAAATTGATAATAGTCGACAGTACAAGAATGACTAATGCACAAAGAATGGCGTTGTTCACCGATACTCCAAATCCAAAAACTTGTGCGAGATAAGGGCCTGCTCCGTACGCAACACTGGCAATCGTCACAAGTAAAGCCATTAAGTATAACCAGCCAGTCATCCATGCCCACTTGCGCCCCCATAATCTTCGTGCCCAGGGATAAACTCCTCCTGCAACAGGGTATTGCGCAACAATCTCACTGAAGACAAGTGCCACCAGTAATTGTCCGAGTCCAACAATGACAAAACTCCAAATCATTGGCGGTCCACCTTGTGCAAGTGCGTATGCAAATAGTGTGTATACACCTACTACCGGAGAAAGATAAGTGAACCCGAGCGAAAAGTTTGCCCACGGACTCATGTCGCGGCGAAATTCAGATTCATATCCAAGCGATGCCAGTTGTGCTGCATCACTATTATGATGTTCTACCGCAGATCCGCCAATAATTTTGTTCAGATTTTCTTGCATGTTTTTGAGCCTCCTTAAAATAGTAGTTATGTTCTTATTTGCAATTACAGTGCTAATTTAAATTATAGCAATATTCAGAAAAAAATATCTTAGGTAGTGGTTGATTCAAAGACATATCGTGTCCTTGAATCAACCTCCTTAATACATTCCTTATTTAATGTTAGAAAACCAGTCTGTTGGTCCTACAGCAAGATTAATGTTAATTTGTTTAACTTCTTGGAATTCAGCTAATCCAAATGTTCCAAGGCTTGAACCAATACCGCTTTGCTTATATCCATGCCATGGCGCTTCGTTATATGTTGGTCCATATGCGTTGATCCAAGTAATTCCAGCACGTACTTGTTTAATCACACGCATTGCCTTTGCACCATCCGAAGTGAATACACCACCGGCAAGACCATAGATCGTGTCATTTGCTAGTTTAATAGCTTCTTCTTCATCTTTGAACTTTTGAATAACGGCAACAGGTCCGAAGATTTCTTCTTGTACGATACGCATTTCTGGAGTTACATCAATGAATACGGTTGGTTCAACAAAGAATCCTTTATCTAAACCATTTACCGTGATACGATTTCCACCGCAAGCTAATGCAGCACCTTCTGTTTTACCGATTTCAATATATTCTAGAATGGTATTAAGTTGTGCTTCACTTACAATTGCACCCATTTCGGAACCTTCTTCTAATCCTGGACCTACTTTGATATTTTTGGCGCGTCTTACGAACTCTTTAACGAATTGATCATAAATGCTTTCTTCCACAATAATTCGGCTTCCGGCAGAACATACTTGACCAGAGCCATAGAAAATACCAAGTAATGCATTATCAATAGCAGCTCCAAAATCAGCATCAGCAAATATAATATTGGGTGACTTTCCACCTAATTCAAGGGAGATTTTTTTCAAATTACCTGCAGCGTTACGCATAATACTTCTTCCAACTTCAGTGCTTCCTGTGAATGAAACCATATCTACATTATGGCTGGCTGCGATTGCGTCACCAATTACAGAGCCTTTTCCTAATACCAAATTCACTACACCTTTTGGGACACCAACTTCATCAATAATTCCAACTAATTTCGTCGCAGTTACAGGGGTTACCTCAGCTGGCTTATACACAATCGTATTTCCAGCCGCTAATGCAGGAGCAAATTTCCAAACACTCATCAAGAATGGGAAATTCCAAGGAACAATTAGCCCTGTAACCCCTATTGGTTCACGTACTACCATTGCTTGCATTGGATCCGCAACATGAAATGTTTGTCCATCCGGAGTTCTAATTAAACCTGCATAATAGCGGAAACAAGAGGCAGCATCGTGTATATCAATATCAGCCTCAGCTTTGATTTTTCCATTGTCTTTTACTTCAAGTTCTACTAGTTCATCGTGCTTTTCATCAATTTTATCAGCAATTTTTAATAGGTATTCCGCGCGTTGTTGTGCACTCAACTTAGACCAAATACCACTTTCAAAGGTTTCTTTTGCCGCTTTTATTGCTTCTTCCGTTTCTTCAATTGTTGCTCTAGGAGCTATCGCAATTAATTCACCATTTGCCGGATTAATAACCTTATTTGTGTCTGGATTACTAGAAGGTCTCCATTCACCATTAATAAACAGCTTTAATTCTAACACTTGAGTAGTTGTTGTCATTTGAATTGCCTCCTATTATATGGATTTTATTTAATGAATCTATTAATAGCTCTATTATAGGTTTAAAACGAGCACTTTTTCAGGTTCTTTTGCTCTTGAGCAACAAGTTAAAATAACTTTCTTCGCATGTCTTTCATCCTCTTTGTAGTAGTGATCTCGGTGATCAACTTCTCCTTCAACTACCTGCAATTCGCAGCTTCCGCATCCTCCTACTCTACAAGAATAGGGAACTTCTACTCCAGCCTTTAATAGTGCCTCTAATAACGTTTCCTCTTTAGAAACTTCTACCTTAATACCGCTGTTCATTAATTCTACAACAAAGGGATTTCTTGGGCCTTCATCAGACGAAGTAAATAATTCAAAATGAATGGAATGGCTTGGGTAACCGTATGAGTCAGCTGCTTCTCTAAATTCTTTCACCATTGATACTGGTCCACAGAAATACACATGTGAGCCAATCCGATGTTCCGCCATTGTTTCAGGTATCATTTTATTAGGATTTTCCGTTCTTGAGAAATAGAAGTGACATTTTTCAGGATATTTTGCATTCAAATCATCATAAAAAGCACAATCTTCTTTCGTTCTTGCAGCATAATGTAATTCAAATGATTTACCTTCCGCTGTTAAATCTTCCATCATTGTCATAAATGGAGTAATACCGATTCCAGCTGCATAAAACACATGATTTTTAGCAGCTTTGAAAGCGAGTGGGAAATGATTTTTAGGCCAACTGATTTCTAAATGATCTCCCACTTTGATCTTATCATGCCAATAAACAGATCCCCCCCTTGAATGTTCATTCTTTCGAATGGCAATCGCATATTGAGTGCGGTCAGTTGGATGACTAACAAGTGAGTAATTTCTTTCAATAATCTCGTCGCCATTTTTTACATAAGTTGCGATATGTGAACCACCAGTAAATGCAGGCAGTAATTCTAGGTCAACCGGATATAGATGGAAGCGCTTTACCCATTTTGTTTGCTCTACTATTTTTCCTACATATACATTAATCTTTCCGAATGCCCTCATAGAAATCACTCCTTATCGTCATATCTGCTTTTTATTATATTCACTCTCACGATACATTAAGTTGATGTTACGAAAGCAGGATTATAAGGATATCCAATATAACCTTTTCGCTCTCTTGAGAAGAAGGGGCCAATTTCCATGCTGATTTGGCAATGATAACAAATCGTATCCGTTTCTTCAGCCTCAACTTCTTGGAGATGATAGCATTTGATACAATAAACAAAACGCCTCTTCTCGCCAGAAATAAGTGTTTGAATCTCATCTTCCGAAAAACCAGCTTCAATTGCCGCTGTGAAAATAGTTACCGCATCATCCCATTTAGCCGAAATATAAAGCTGTGTTCCCATTTTTTGACGATCTAATACTTCACAACTCTTCTTTATTTGTAATTTATCATTCATTTCAATTAGTTCATATTCTTTTTGACCATTCATTTCACTGATAAATTGTTGGATTGTATCTGATTCTTTTAGTTCAGCAGAAATAATAAGTAATTTTCTTCGATCATGTCTTACTGTGAATTTTTCTACAATGGTTGCTGATTTATCGAATAATACCGGGCTGTTGTATACCACCTAACATACCTCCAACCTTTACGGCCTTAGTAATTTTGTAATTCTACTTTTTCAAGTAAGTTTTTCAAATATTCAACTGTAGGTTCAATAAATGGGGTAAATCCTTTATAATCAGCCATTGGCTTAGGGATGTCCGATAGTATAGAGTATGTTTGCTTTAGCCATTCTGGTTTTAATGCTAAATCCTCCATTGGCAGGAATTGAGTATTTAATACGAACAAAATTGCATTACTCCTTGGCATACGATAGAAAAATTGTTCTTCTACACGAAGCCTTACTAGTTTACCGGCATTTTCAGGAGTGACTAAAGAACGTGTTGGTCCCCAAGTATCAAATGTTTCATAGTTAACATCCCAACGGTTCGCCATCAAATTCCAATTGATTCTAGTCCAAGGTTCACCAGGTAAAACATTACGGATTAAGAAATTACGAACTCTTTCAGCTAGCGACACACCTGTGTGTGACACAAATGGTACTGGTGCGTGAATTTCGTCAAATGACATCCCTTTATTCCAGTGAGGAGAGAATAGTGCTGCATAAGATTCTTGTGCAACTTCCAAATAAAGATTGTCATCTCTATGAACCATTAATACAAAATCAGTGGTGAAATGACGGCCAATTAAATCAAGAGGCTCAAGCTCGATGCTTGATGCATCACCAAATATGAAAGATTCCGTTTCATTTAAGATTAAATTACGAAATATCCAGTGATTACCATTTTTTTCTAATTGGAAGTACTCTGGATAGCGTTCAACCGCCATATTAATCAGCATTTCTGCTACTTCCCATTGCATTTCCATTGTATGTGGATAGGATTGGAACCTTACTTCAGGTTGTTCTTTCAGTAATACCCTTTTTCTAATTATTTGTTTTTCATATTCTGGTGTTATTCCAACACAAATCTGTTTATCCTTTTCAAGTTTTCTTAAGTCATTGGAATACCGATAGTTGGAACCTTCTTTAATATTGTTAAAAGGATATGGAAATAGCTCGAGATTAGTAGATTTGTACATGATAAATTCCTCCTTTAATTTTTGACCTTTGTTATATTCATTAGCAATTTTTGTGCCAAACTGAAAAAGTTCACAAAATAGCCACAATTTAATATTTGTTATGATTTGTTAATTTCAAAATTGAAATCTGTATTCAAATATGAAATAATTTATTTTGAATAATCTAAAAATTCTAATTCTATTGAAGGAAGGGTTATATGTGTGGTGTCCATGATTTTGGCTAATGATCAACTACTTCAAGCTTATCAATCGGGTTTTCTATCTATTTACGATGAGATGATTGTAACGAATTTAAAGGGAACTATTTTATTTCGAAGTGGAAAACTGAAAAATTTTTGGTCAACAAACTCTACCTCACTTAAAGGAAGGCAATTTACTGAATTAGTGGAAATTTCATTCTTCGGTGATCCCATTTTCCAATTATTAAATAGAGAGGTACAAACTCTTCAATTGAAGGCTTGGAATGGCAGTAATATTCTAATAACCGTGTTCACATCCAATGGTAATAATGATGATTTAATGCTATGGGGATTAAAAAGTATTTCAGATCATTTAATGGATTCAATTGAAATAACAGATGTTCCGGATACAAAACACACTCCTTCAATGGTCGTCCATAGTCAAAAAATGAAAGATGTACTTAACACAATAGATATGGTTTCAAAAGTTTCAACAACAGTTCTTTTATTAGGGGAATCTGGTGTAGGAAAAGAAATGATTGCTAAAACCATTCATCAATTAGGAAATAGAAGGTCTAAATCTTTTATTGCAGTTAACTGTGGTGCAATTCCGGAAAATTTATTAGAAAGTGAATTGTTTGGTTATGTGGGCGGTGCATTTACTGGTGCAAATAAAAATGGTGCTCCGGGTAAATTTGAACTATCAAATGAAGGGATTTTATTCCTCGATGAAATTGCAGAAATGCCACTGAACTTGCAAGTAAAGTTACTTCGGATTTTACAGGAAAAAGAAATCACCCCTTTAGGAGGGTCAAAACCGATTCATATTGACGTCCAAATTATTGCAGCAACGAATCAATCACTAGAAAAAATGGTCAGAGATGGACGATTCAGAGAAGACTTATTTTATCGATTAAATGTAGTACCAATTGAAATCCCTTCATTAAGGGAAAGAACAGAAGAGATCCCCTATTTAATCTATCATTTCCTAGCAAAGTATAATACGATATATAATAGAAACATCAATATTTTACCAGATGCTATTGAATTATTATGTATTTACGATTGGCCGGGAAATGTTCGGCAATTAGAGAATACAATTGAACGAATAGTTGTGACTAGTAGAGAATTAATCGTGGACTCAAGCTTAGTTTACAATTACATTGCGAAAAAGGCTGTTTTAAAGGAACCACTTATTATTAATCACATTATGCCTCTGCAAGAAGCAGTTGATATGATTGAAGAACAATTGATTAAAATGGCCATGGATAAATATAAATCAATTAAACTTGCTGCAAAAGTACTGGATATCAGTCAACCAACTATGAGTAGAAAATATAAAAAATTTCGTGAAAAAATTCAACACAAAACTCTCTCTCCATTAAATAAAAGAAAAATACTGGAACAACATCTAAATAAGCAATTGCGATCAATGGCTATTGTTACATCTGCTGTCATTCTAACAGAAGAAATCTCCGAATTAGTGAATCATAATGTGTCACCATCCAACCCAACTTATAAAAAAGTTCAGAAAAAATTAACTAAAATACGAGAACAAGAAGGAATCATTGAGTGGGTCTACATTTTTAAAGTTTTAGATAATAACAAAATGCTGACTATTGTAGCCGATGAAGATTTCGTGATTCCACCTGGACATTTATATGAAGGTCCGCCTGAAATGATGGAAGTAGCATTTGAGGCAATGGATGGGAAAGCAGGAGTAACTCCTTTATATGAAGATATTTATGGAGAATGGAAAACAAGCTTTGCTCCCTTAATGGATCATAACGGAAAAGTTTTGGCCATTATTGGTCTTGACCATAGCAGATCTTATATCGAAACAGAGTTAAAGAAAATAGAAAGGATGTAAAAAACAATTAGGAGATCAAATATACATTTTGTTTAACAAAAAAAAGGAAAAAGATGTTTTTAAAGAAGTAATTTTGTATTTGATAGTTCTGAATGAATACCTTTGTGTTACTATGACATTGTTCGTATTAGTTTGATCACTAAAATCTTTACACTGGGTGTTGGGTCCATTCTTGTCGAATAAGAATTATTAGAAAATTAAGGAGGAATTACTTTGTCGAAAACAAATCGAAAAATCGTTCCGCATTTATGGTATGACAAGGAGGCGAAAGAAGCAGCCGAGTTTTACGCTTCCATATTCCCTGACTCAAAAATTACGGATGTAACAACAATCCACGACACACCATCAGGCGACTCCGATATAGTCACTTTTGAGCTTTGGGGACAGAAGTTCATGGCAATTAGTGCAGGGCCTTACTTCAAGATCAATCCTTCGGTTTCATTCACGGTTAATTTTGACCCATCGCGAGAAAAAGACGCCAGAGAAAAAATTGATGAGGTTTGGAACAAATTGTCCGATGGTGGCACAGCATTAATGCCGCTTGATCAGTATCCGTTCAGTGAGAGGTTTGGCTGGATTCAGGATAAGTATGGTTTGTCCTGGCAATTAATCCTTTCCAATCCAGAAGGTGAAGAGCGGCCAGCTATCGTGCCGTCACTTTTGTTTGTCGGAGATCAATGCGGCAACGCGGAAGAGGCCTTTAATTTTTATTTATCTATATTCAAGAACGCACAGCTGGGACATATCACCCGCTACCCTGAAGGCATGGAACCTGACAAAGAAGGAACTATTATGTTCTCTGATTTCATGCTTGAAAATCAGTGGTTTACCGCAATGGATAGCGCGCATGAGCATAAATTCAGTTTTAACGAGGCCATCTCATTTATGGTGTACTGCGACACACAAGAAGAGATTGATTACTATTGGGAGAAGCTTTCTGCGGTACCTGAAGCCGAGCAATGCGGCTGGCTGAAAGATAAGCATGGAATATCCTGGCAGATTGTGCCAAGTGAGATGGACGAGATCATGAGCAAGGGCACACCGGAGCAACTTGCGCGCGTAACGAAAGCATTTCTTAAAATGAAGAAATTTGATATTGTCGAATTACAGAAAGCATACAAGGGAGAATGAGAATATAGCATTTGGAAATTTTATCTATCTTCTCTGAGAGTGGAATATCAAAATGGCATGGAGTTAAGCCGGATGTCATTCAAAGGACTGTATTAGGCATTTCTTATAAAAAGGTTTGAATAAATAAGGTTCCCTTGAAGAGGGAACCTTATTTATTATCTATAGTTTCGCTTCAATACGTTCTAAAGCTTGTAAGATTTTGTTTAGAACATCTAATACTTCCGAATTCGTTTGTTCAGGAGAGCTTTGTGAATTGGTCTGTGCAACTGGAGTAATATTGCTTGGTTGTTGCAACTGGTATCTGATTCATTAACGGAACTACAGTTTCATGGAATGCGACGACCCAATTCTTATGTTAAGAAGTCATTAACGCGCCGGGGGACTGACCCGGTTTTTTTATTTGTCCTTTTCCAGCAGAACATTATGTTTAGAAAATTTCATTTACCAACAATTACGCAACTAGTTTATAATATAAGGATGTCCAAAATTGGATAAGGAGTGGATTTCTAACACTCTAAGAAGATGTAAGTAGGTGAATACAATCGATATCATTGAAACACGGGTGAGAGGATTTATAGCTGATATTCAACACCCTAATCAAAAAAAGAAAATAAATAGTAATGATTTAGAAATTCAGTTGCGCAAGCTTATGGATGATTATTTTGAAATGGACGGTTATGAGTTGTTTTATCATGCTATTGAAACATTGCAGGTGGAAGGTCAACTTATCCCTATTAAAAATAATCAATACAATGGTCGAACCCCAGCGCTTGCCTTATATTACTGGGTAAATATAAAAGATCAGGCAGACAAATGGGATCGTCTCGAGATGATGAAATTAAGTGATCAGTTTAATTTTTCCTTTTATGAACGGCATCCCGAATGGCAAATGAAGGACGAATGGGATCGAATCCAGAATGTATATACTTTTCTAAAGTCCAGTCAGGAACGGGAAGTCGTGTCATTCGAAGAAAGAAGTCTGGAGCTCTTTGGCCATGAAAAATTCTTACTTGACGCTGATAGCTTTCCTGATGGAAAAGGCTTTTTAGCTAGAATTGGAATATCTGAAGAGCAACTTAAAATGGTGAACTACGGGGAGCCTTTTGTATATTGGATGAAACAAGGGAAAGAATTAAAAGATATTCAGCGGGTACTAATTGTCGAGAATCTATCTTTCTTCCATACTTCCATTAAGTTATTGGTAGAAAATAAACTCGATTATGAACCTGAACTAATTATTTATGGAGAAGGGACTAAAATTGAACGGAGCTTTTCGTTTTTCTTCCGAATGTTTCCGCCAAAATCCTATCTTTTCTATTACGTGGGAGATCTTGATGCCGCCGGATATGGGATCATCATTCGACTTATAGAAAAATTCCCGGATTGCTGTATTCAGCCTGCCTTAAAAATATATCGCAAAATGCTCGAATGTCTAGAACAAAAGAATGGCCAAAAACAAGGCCAAACGCAGAACATCAAATACCGTGATTTATTCCTTCAATGGTTTACGGAAGAGGAGCAAGCGGTATTAATGCAATTATGGCAGGCAAATAAGCGGATACCTCAAGAAGTTTTAACAATAGAAACATGGAGGAGATGGCAGTGAACGAATCATGGGAAGGTTTTGCCCAGCGGATGCAACGATTAAATCCACTGTTTGAGCTTGGGAGGGGAATGGAAGTAGGTGAGCTGAAGCCACATATCCAAACCATTCTCATGCAAGTGCTCCTCACCATCTTTTATAGAGAATTAAATGATGATGATAGTAGACGCAAATCAGATATCAAGTATATGGTTGAAGACTCTATTAAACAAATGAAGCTTTTAGCAGACGATAAGCAAATTGAACGAATTACAAGTGGGCTCCTGTATCAGGGGAAAGAAGAGTATAGTAAACCGTTTGAAGCCTTATATTACGATGAAATAAGACAATCCTGGGAGACTCAGGTCTTTCGCTATGTCACAATGGATGAATTATATACGAATTTAGAGATGGGCGGATCCATTGTTTATAAACTCACAGATGTTGCTCAGGAAATGATTTTTATGAGCAGGGAAATGGCTGAGGAATTCTCGATAACGATTGAACAACTCTATAGTATGCAGCTGATTAAAAACGGTAATTTTCGAAAAGCCACAAGAAACCTCGATCACCTCATTTCACGAGTAAACCGCTTAATGGCAAATGAATTCTCTTTTCAAAAGGAAATGATCAACAATCCTAAAATCTTATTGATTGAAGAGGAATGGCAAAGGGCAGACAATCGTGTTGAAATTGAAAAGCAATTTGAAGAAGAAAAAAATCACTTCCGTACCATTACTAGTATGATAGAAAAGACGAAACGAAGGAATGAAGAAGATGATTATATTCAGAAAGAATTGATTCTTCTCCAAGAAAAAATTAGCCATACAAGGCAATTGCATGATCGATTTGCTAAGCTAGTCATTCAAAATATTTCCTATGAGATGAAATTAAAAGCGGAAAACCCTTCATTGTTTTGGGAAAACAGTCTCGTTTCATTTCGCGAGCATATATATGAAAATTGGTTCATGAAGGAAGGGGTTCATCGTTTTACGGATATAGAAAGAGTCCTTTCACCTTTATTTTCACCGAAGAATGAATTTATTTTGCCACTTGATTGGATTTGGGGTGAGCAAGAATTCGATGAAAAACAATTAATGGAAGCTGTTATTGAAGATGAGGCTGAAGAAAGCATTACTCGTCAGCACGTGACGAACTGGGATTCTGTTATTAAGGCATGGAGTTATGTATTTCAATTTTTACAAACAAACGGAGAGTTTTCGTTAACGGATTTAAAGTCGATGCCATTAGAAGTGCAGGATTTATGGTTTGAAGAATCTGAAACGATAGATTTGTGGATGATGTTCGATAAAAAGCCGCTGAAGGTTCAAGTACTGCACCGTAAGGAAGAAACATTAAGCGATGAGAGGGAAATTCTTCTTTATAAATTAATGAAGGAATATCCACAATTTGAAATGTTTGAAGGCATGAAGATCTTTACAATGTTTGATCATCGGGCTGAGCCTTTCCTTTGGTATCAAATGAAAATGACCCCTTTTAAAATATGTGTACAGGAGGAGAAACGATGAATGCAGAAACTGTCAAAAGAGCATCAGCTGTCTATTTTACACTATTAAAAGAAAAAGTAATCGACGAAAATAGTGAACACTTCCAGACTTATTTTGATCCAGAAGTGAGACAGACGGTGCTTTTATTAGCAGACGAATCAGGTACATATATCATTGAATCGCCTAAACGAATCCAATTAGTTGTCCAGCCTACCGGCTCCGTCTTTGCTACGAATTTTACACATATGAAAGAAAAGCATCGGCAAATCGAGACGAAAAAACATTTTCATATTATGAGCGTTGTGATTATGTCCTTTTTAGCAGCAATAGACCGCAACCAGGCTGCAAAAATCCGCACGAAGCGGGAAGGGATTAGCTACTACGCATTAGAACGGCAAGTCAACGACCTCATGATTAATTGGGATAGCATTCTTAAAGCTAAACCTACCTTCGGGGAAGAAGAGCGGATTGATATGAAGGAAGTTGTGACAATGTGGAAATATATGGAGGTTGACACGGACGATTATGGGGTTAAAAAAGGCAATAGACGAACGAGAATCGGTTTAATTGCCAGTGCTATGCGCTTATTAGAGACAGAGGGGCTGATCGTCATTCTTGATCGGGACGATATTCCAAAGGTAATTCCAAAAACGGAGCTATTTGAGCGCATTGAATACTTGTATCACGATTATGATCGTTATGAATTATTTAAAAAATTAATGATGACAGAGGAGGATGAGCATGCCGAAAATCCATCGAATTAGAATTGTTGGCCTGAAGTATGATGGCATGCAAAAGCAATATAAAGATACCACTTTTAATTTCCATAATGATGAGACATCAACCAATGGCCTCATTGCGATGATGAATGGGGGTGGGAAAGGCGTGTTCCTGCAAACGATCTTCCAAATACTCAAACCTGGAACTTCGTGGGGAAAACATAACAATCGATATTATCAGCAGTTCTTTTTTAATAATAAAGAGCAATTTATTCCATATACCTTTCATGTTCTCATTCAGTGGGAATTGGACGGTGCCGACCGCCGGCATCTGATAACTGGAGGAATGTTCTCAGCCGAACAGCGGATCTCGATGAGTGAAGACAGTGGAAATGAAAGTAGAACATTGGAACAGGAAGCAAAGATCCTCCCTAACATTACATTTTATACTAGAGAATTTGAACGGAAAGAAGAGGCATCGCTAGAGCATATTCCACTCTATGAAAATGATGAGGTTGCTGAAACCGAAAGCTTGAAGGACTATTTAAAATGGAATGGCTTTGATGTTTACCGGGATACGAAGAAGCACTATCGCATCCTTGATACATACGGAATTAACCGTAAAGACTGGGATATTATGAAGGACATTAACAAAGATGAAGGAGGCGTTGGGAAATACTTTGAGGGAGCGGAAGATGATCACTCCCTGTTCCAAAAACGAATTATTCCAACTGTTAGTCAAGTCCTGCATAGAACGGAACACCAAAAGAACGATCTTGTGGAGATTTTCAAGAGTCAGGCAAGTATCGCAAAGGACCTTCCTGTTCTCTTAAAAAGGGAGCAAGCTCATAAAGAGTTTTTGGAAGACATTGTCCCATTTGAAGAGCACTTGGCAAAAGGAGTAGAGCATAAAGAAATTGCTCTTACAAGTATACAGGCAGGAAGACGACTGCTTGGTGCTTTAGAGCATTTGAAGCAATCGGAAGAGGAAACACTGCTTACTTTAGAGAAAGACATGGAGAAATCAATCATAAGGCAGGCAGATTTGCGCTATCAAAAAGATAATTTAGAGTTTGCAAAAGCACATAGAGAGGTCATGCATTGGGATAAGAAATTAGTGGGTGAAAGGGATAAACATACTTCCTTACAAGCGATTGTTAAAGAGAAACAGGAACGAAAAGAACAACTTGCCTTTCAGTTATTATTAAAAGAGTGGAGTGAAAACGAACAAAGTATTCGCTCACTTTCACAGCAGATAGCGACATTGGAACAAAATAGCGGCTTAGAGCAAGTGAATCAAAGAATGGATGAAATTAAACAAGAAGCTAGAAAGCAATGGGAGCAAGCCTATTTATCGATACAAGAAGGTATTAAACAGTATTTAGGGTATCAAAAGTTCTTAAATAAAAAAGCACTGGATCTGTCTAGGCAGGATAAACAAAAGACAAAAGATATTGCTAAGCTTAGTACTGAAATTGATTTTCTTTATACGCAAATGCATACTTTTGAGACTAAGGAAGCAGCACTCATCCAAGAATTTGGGGACCGCCTAACCTATGATTTAAAGGGTTTAATCGAGAATTTTTTAAAACAAATTGAGGACAAAAAGGCTAAGTTAGTAGAGTTGCAAGCAAAAGAAAAAGAATCTAATGAAAAGCAAAATCAACTTGCCACTTCACATGGTACGCTCGTCAAATCTATTCAGTTTTCAGAAGAAAAATGTGAAGAATTAAAGGCAGCCAATGATGTGCAAAAGCAAAAAGAAGCAAAACTATTAGATAAGCTTCTTGGTTTAATAGATGATGTCACAGCACCGTTTACTCACTCGCTCTTATCGAAGTATGCGATACAAATAGAAGAAACACTGGGCAATAACCGTCAACACGCTGAACAGATTAAAAAAGAACTTTGGGAAACACAACTCGACCATTCCTTAAACAATGAGCCCTTCTGGATCGCAAATAAAGATGTAAAAGAATTAAAGGATTGGATCGATGAAAAGACTGGAATTGATGTGTTTTATGGAACTCAATTTCTCCAATCATTAGGTACAGAGGAAATGGTAAATTCCCTTATGACCAATCCGCTTCTTCCATACGGTTTGGTGGTAAGTGGGCAGCAATGGCAAAAAATTAATCAGCAGGTTCTTTCAGGAAGAATGTTTAAAAGTCCTGTACCGATTTTCATGCGTGAAGAAATGAACAGCGAAAATCACCAACCATCCTTTGTGATTATTAATGGAACCGAGAAAGAGCTATTATCTGATAAAAATCAATTCACCAGCTGGAAAATAAAGATTGCTAAACAAATAGAAGAAAAGAAAGATACTCTCAGTGAAATTGAAAAGACAGAAACCTCCTTACGTCGTAATTTAAAAGAAATCGATCGGTTTTTATCAAGTGAGCTTTCTATTGATATCGAAAAAGCCTTTAATCTCGAACAAAACACTCTTCTTTCTCTGAAAACGACGTTACAGGAAATCAAAACACAAGAAGAAAAAGAAAAAGATGCTCAGCTTGGGTTAAAAGAACAGCTGGAAAATACACATCGAAAGGTAGAAAAGCTTACAAGAAATGTGGAAACATTAGAGGAGTTTGATCAAGAAAAAACGCTTCATCAAGAAAATAAACGTGTGAAACTAGAGAAAGAGAATAAAAGGGAAGCCTTAGGTTCTCAGCAGCAAGAAATAGGAATAGAGCACCAAAATACAGTTGAACTGCAAAACCAGTGGAATCAAACGTATTTAGAATGGAAGCTTACAACCGAACAAACTATAAAGGAGATCGCCTTCTTTATTGAAGAAGCAGTTTTTCCTGCTGATAATAAAGCAGACCTATGTGAAGAGGTCCCTCATCTTTCAGCACATTTATTACAAGAGATAAACGGAAGTATCGAAGAGCTGAAACAGCTCCAAAAATCAAAAGAAGAACAGGCTAGAGAATTACTTATTATTCAAGCAAAAAAAGAAACCGAACAAAAGCAGCAAAAGAAATTAGAGAAAAAGCTTAATACTCATGATCAGGATTGGAATCAAGCTCCAGAACCGGATGAACCAATCAGTATATTAGAAAATATGATGCAAACCGCACAGAAGGAAGCAAAGACAGCAGAAAAAGAAGAACGGGAACAAGGAACTGCTGTAACAGTTGCAGAAACGTCCTTAAAGCATGCGATCGAACAGCGTGACAAGTCAGGAAAAAAGATAGCAAAGCATGAGAAACAGCCTGAAGAATGGGCAGAGCTTGACTTAGAAGTAAAGGCTGTAGAAATTAAGGACCAAATAAAAATAGTGAGTGAGGAGGTAAAGCAGGCGGAAAAACGCCATAAAGAAACAGAAACGAATATTTCGGGTTTCGAAGGGGATTTGTTAACTTTATCCGTTATCCTAAAGGAGGAAGCGGCAGCATTCACGAATGATGATTTAGAAAAAATTAAGAGTCAGGGAAAAGCAGGTATCTTATCCTGGTGTCAAGAACATCAAGCCATTCAGGAAGAAGGTCAAGAAAAGCATGCGAAAATCGATCAATCATTGCGCAATTTAAAGCTCACGATTGAAGGTAAAGATTGGGAGATTCGATTTAAAAATGAAGTAGTAACAACACTAGACCACATGGATACAAGGCATTATACGCATATTCAAAGCATTGTTAAAAATATGAAGCGCTTTTCCCAAAGTGGATTGGAACAATTAGAACGCGACAAAGAAAGGGCAGAAAAGGCGCAAAACTTCTGGGCCAGCCGTGCCAGCATGAAAGTGATGAGCATTTCAGAGGCGATTCGTTCCATGATTGCGAAAATGAAACTGAAAAATGAACGAGGATCCTTTCCTCTTGTCCAGCTTAAAGAAGACATTTTACCTAAAAAGGCTGAAGATATCGAACCATTATTGAAACAGCATTTCGTAACGGCCATTAACAAAATTACCAAACAATTTGATTTGATTGATGATCATAATCGAGCCTTAGACGAAGAAATAAAACAACTCATTAGTGATGAGCAAATTTTGTTTGTATCACTTCGAAATCGATATCCTGAGCTGCTTGTTTATAATATGCGAACGGATAATGCCTTTATGTACGGTAAACCGCAAAGAGAGCATTATTCAACCTGGCAGACTATTAATCAAGGTTCAAAGACGAAATCGGACGGCAGTGGAGGACAAAAGCTATCAGCCCGCATGGTTATGATGATGATGTTATTATCCGTTAAAAGTGAAACCGATCATAGCTGGGTTCCTTTAGTCTGTGATAATCCATTTGGACAAGCGGCATCGGCACATGTCCTTGACCCGATCTTCGCCGTAGCTGAAAAACTGAAGTTCCAATTCATCGTTGTCACGCCACCCGAACTGGTGAAAACGGAAATCAGCCAAAGATTTGATGCCTATTATAAATTAGACTTCATTCGTGAAAAGGGAAAAGAAATTGTTTCGGACACGATTGTTCCAGCCTTTCGGATTTATCAGGGAGAGGAAGTCGTTCAGGTAAGGTAACAAAATGGTAAAATCGAGGATTAACGTAAAAATCTCACTTTCTGTATGGAAGGTGGGATTTTTATTTGTACACGAGCCACAATATGTAAATATAAATTCAGATTGGCTTATTAACTATAAGTGCCTTAAAATTCAATTCCATTGACAATATTCTGATATAGTTGTACTGTTATATGGATACGCGGGAATTTGAATCTTTGGAATTGGTGGAATATTTTAATATCTGTGGAAATACAAAGGATTTAAGTTTTTAGTAATCTTATCAAATAGAAAGAAGTGTAATGATGCAAAAAAATAGAAAATCATTCAAAGAACTTGTGAAGGAGAATAAAGAAGAATTACTGAAAGATAAAAAAGAACTAGAAAGAATTGAAAAGAGAATTGAAAATCGGCATGAATTGGTAAAGTTAGCATAAAACAAAACTTGATTCACTAACTGAGACCATACCCCCCCCCGACTTATATGGCCTCCTTGTAATATTGGGTTTCCCAATAATACGAAGGAGGTTTTTTTATTTTTCAAATAAGAAAATATCCGTTAAACTAATTGAATGAGGATTGGTTTAATTGTTTAGTTTTAAATGGATAATAATAAAGCCACTACCAATTAAATTTTACTTCGAAAGTAGGAAAAAAATGACAAATCAAAGTATTATATTTTTTGATATAGACGGAACCTTGCTTAATCATGATAAAGAATTACCCCTTTCAACCAAAGAATCAATATTTAAATTAAAGGAACTTGGACATGAAGTAGCAATTGCAACCGGACGAGCCCCTTTTATGTTTGAGGATTTGCGAAAAGAATTGGATATTAATACTTATGTTAGTTATAACGGGCAATACGTTGTTTTAAAAGGCGAGGTATTATATACAAATCCTTTAAAGATTTCATCCCTTGAAAAGTTAACAGAAGCAGCCCTTCAAAACAATCATCCTGTAGTCTTTATGGATCATGAGGATATGAAAGCTAATGTCCCAGAGCATACTTACATTAAGGAAAGTATTGATACCTTAAAAATTAGCCGTTTTCCTACACATGATCCACATTATTATAAAGGACGGAATCTGTTTCAAACTCTCCTTTTTTGTCCAGTAGGAGAAGAGGAACAATACGAACGGGAGTTTCACGATTTTGATTTTATAAGATGGCATCCTGTTTCAGTCGATGTACTTCCAAAGGGAGGGTCAAAAGAAAAAGGAATTGAAAAAATAGTTAAAAATCTAGGAATTCCAAAGGAACGACAATATGCTTTTGGAGATGGGCTAAATGATATTGAAATGCTTTCAACTGTAAAAAACAGTGTGGCAATGGGAAATGCAGAAGAATATGTGAAGGTTCACGCAAAATATATTACGAAGTCAGTTGAAGAAGATGGAATATTTCATGGTCTTCAAATGGTGGGTCTGTTATAATGTAGTGCAGATTTTAGGGTCAGTCTCCCAGCGAACTAAACCATTAACGCGCCGGGGGACTACCTCTGCAAAAAAGACTTAACACCATGGTTAAGTCCTTATTATATTTTATGAAGTTGTGTAAACCTTTTATGGGTAAGCCCCTTCACCATCCCTTCGTGTAAAAATGGTTTGGTTCTGATCACCCGGACCGATAAAATCTAATGCGGCAGGAGAGAATACCGGAACTCTTCTTTTAATGCCCTCCAAAAGGATTCGGATTGGACCAACTATACCATTTTCCTGAAAGACAGTGCCTCCTCTGATTAACTTCTTTTTACCCCTCCTTCTGATGAATGCCATATTTTTCATCCTGACAATGTTGACGGCTTCATACTCTTCCGCTTCCTCTTTCATTTTCAATAATCCATTTTCTGTTTGTAAAACTGCTTCATCAATTGAAGCGATGACGCCAATTTCACGTTTATTTAATAATAAGACGAAGTCATATCCGGTTTCTGTTTTCTTTTGCACGATAGCCACTTCATCTGTAATGAACGTGACCAATTCTTCGGATTCATTTGTGAGTGAGGCTGGGGAGGTTTCTTTTTTCTTAATGACCCGAAAAGATGCTTTTGCACCTATTTCTTCATCTGAGAAGTCAAAGGGTTTAATACTTTGTGTGCGGACAAGGTACAAATTATTGACCTTTTCTTTGTGGTTTAATTGGACACATAGAGCAACTTCTTCATTCACAACCTTTTCCTCTTCGTTCGAGGGTATGGGGACATTCATTTTCATTCCTGGAAAATTAACAAAGATGTAACTGAAGTTTTTCTTAGGTTGGACATCCAGAAGTCTCATAAACTCACAACCTTTCCGAATTGTTACAAGATTATTTGCCTTGTAGGTGTATAATTCCATATCGTTTCTCTTCTTTCCTGTTGGGTATGAAGAGTTTTCATCGTCACTTTCTTATGAAATGCGATGGTTCCTCTTATTAGTTGAGGAATTATGAGGAATTCTCCTATCGAATGAAATAGAAAGAAAAGTTTTTGTCGTTTCATTCCACGTTCTTCATTTTTATTTTTCTGGATTTGCACTATTACGGTATCCTCCAACATTCTATGGAATCATCCGATTGTAAAAAAACATGTAGAGATAAAACAAAAAGGACTTAACACCATGGTTAAGTCTTTTTAACTTAATGGCCTACGAATCAAAGATACAATTTGCTAAGAAGCGATTGCTGTAGTGTGTGTGTGCTCTATAGGCAAGCTCACAGGCAAAAAGAGTAATGGTAATATTATTAGTGGTATGTGTAAAGGCAAGAATTTGTCCCTTCGCTTTTTCATGTCCAGGCCACCAACCAGCTACATAGAAATCATCGCGATTACTGAAGGATGCTAATACTTCCGCACCTACAGGTACAGAACTAATCCATGCACCTGAAGTTGAATAAAGAAGCTCATCTGTCTTATAACCAGAGGTAAGCACATGGTCTTTGATTTCTGCTTTCACTAAGCCCTCATGGCCATTTCTTGTAAAAACAAAATTATAGCCTGGGAGCAATCCATTATTTTTTACAGCCGTTAATGCGGATAATCCAATTCCCACATATGATTTTCCAGCCAAAGTCCTTGAATTAAAGCTGCTGCTATCGCTAACAATCACATCGGCATTCGCTTGATCGACTATGTTAAAACCTAGCTCTTTTACCGTAAATTTCAATGAAGAAGACCCAAGTACAGCAACTTTTGGCAGCTTTAATTTCTCGGTTTTTATCGGATTAGAAGGTTCTAATGGTTTAGCTTCGAAATAATAGTTATTTTCAAATCCTTGTAAATCGTTTGTGCTGACAATAATGTCTCCTTTCGTTACTCCACCTTTTGTTTCCAGCGCTTTCTCTACAACTGCTCCATTCTTAAGAAGCATATTTACTAGTTTGATTGTGTCATTATTCGTATTTGACAACACTTGTTTAGGTGCGTTGGCGATTACTTTTCCTGTTGGAGTCGTTACACTTTTTATTTCAATTAGGTATTGATCTAAAGCACCTGCATTACGAATTGCTTGTATAGTAAATCCTCTCAGATCCGGGAAATTTACTAAAAATGTGTCGTACATAGCTTCCCAGTCAGAAACATTGTCCCCCTTATAGAGCATTGCATTGGCTACACCGCGTTTTGCCTGATTCATAGGAATAACAAAAGTTCCTTTAGGATACATTCTTCCGTTTATTTTCATATATTTCGTTGTTTGTTTGACCTTCACGCCATTTCGAAGTAAATATTGTACCATTTTATGTGCTTCCAGATTATTTTTTTGTTGATTTTTATGAAATGGAATCAAATAGTAGTCTGGAAAGAAATTTTTATTTTTCCCTCTTATCCGTCCAATTGATTCACCTGAAGCATTTACAAAATACTTGTCAACTGCTCTGTTATCTTCGCTGTTCACACTGCGTTTAAAAATTTCAAGTTGATTCTTATATAATGCATCTTTATTTTCTGTTACAAAATGGACAGCCCCCAACCCAACTCCAACCATCGCCCGAAAACCTTTTTGACTTAATGCCGGTATTTCTATTGTATGACCTAAAGAGCCGTGCAGCATTGCATACATGGGTGTGTAGGCAACAGACATATCGTCCCAGCCAGCTTTGTAATCTAGTGCCGGAATTAAGTAGGAATGAAAAGAAGAATTGCCTAATCCTGCCTGTCCCATTGAATGGGCCTGTTCTATCATATGGTTGTAAAGTAAATCATATTCATAGTTTGGATTGTGAGGAGGAGTGGTCGGCTCGATTAAAAACCCGCCAATATAACCATGCATATCTAGGAAAGAGAGGGGTGTCCATTTTGCAATTTCCTGAGTCACAAGTTGTGTTTCAACTTGTGTTTGAAAATGGTTGTCACGGTTTAAGTCAAAGCCATTTGTATTTCTTCTAGTATTTGCAACTCTTCCATCAGGATTATTTGTAAACATGAATAGAAAAATGACATTTTCAAGAACCTTATCCACATTCAGAGTTACGGTACTTTTTTGATCATCTTTAACCGTATGAAATGTTACTTCACCCCTAAGTGCAAATTTCTTCAATAATTCAACCTGAGCATCGGCACCTTCAATTTCATCAGGATGAATATTGTTAAACCAAATTGGAACTTGATAATTTCCGATTGTGCCGTTCTTCAGTTTCTCTAATAAACTCTCAGGATCTTCTAACGATGTCGGCAGCGTTTTGTTTAGATAATTGTCAACAGCATCTTTATCTTTTGCTAAAATAACAGAGTGAAGGTCTCTTCCTTGTACGGACTTGCCGAGACTTTGGTATTTTACGTAACGATTTTGCTTTTTGTTTGCTTGTTCTAATATTTGGTCGATTTCTGGTTTTAGTTGTTGATAAAATAGGAATTCGTCATATACATTTAGTTTGACAGTTGTTGCAGCCTTAATTTTTTTTTGCGGATCGAGCATTGCCAATTCATAATCTCCGATATACTTTTGATATTGATTTCGAATCGTTCTCGTTGAGAGACTCTCTCTATTAAAAAGAAGATCAAACTTCAATGTAGCCTTAACCATCGTTGTTCCTTCAACAAATTGAGGTTTCACAGTTAATGTAATAAAGGGTTCCCCGTTAAAATTTGATCCGCTTGTCCATTTTTTCCATTTAGAAAGGCTTTTCCCTCCAAATTGAAACTCTAGTTGACTTAAATCAACGTTTGCTCCCATATCAGCTTGAACTTCAACTGTTCTTGCTTCAGTCAGAGAAAATAAATCCCTGCTTACTTCAAGCTTCACCATACTGTACTCATCCGCTCTTCATTTCCTAAAATTTTCAGAAGGGTACTCCACCTAGCAGAGTTATTCATAAAATTTTCCTTTCTATATAAAAATAATATTTTATTAAATCACTATACAGGATATTCAGAAACTTTTGATGAAGTGACTCGAAAAATCAATATTTTTTTCGACTTATTCCAATTTATTTGCTTGTTAATTACAGAATAAGAACCCATGATAGTCTTTTTTATCCATTCACTTTATTCATTTCCTATTATAATATAAGAAATAATTATGAAGCGGGGAAGGAAGATCTGTGTGAACACTGATCAAGCTTATGAATTACTATCGGATGCAGGGGTTACAGAAGAAATTTGTATTCTAACGGTAAGGCGCTGGCTGCGTGAAAGAAAGATTAAATATGAGGGAAAAGGGCAACGAAAATCAGGGTACATATTTAATGATACAGTTCAGGCCCTAAGCGTACTAAAAGACGCAGGTGTAGCCGAAAGTAGTGGTATTCAAATTGTCCAACGTTGGCTGGGTGAAGGAAAGGTGAAATCCATAGGGAACCAAACTCGAAAAACGGAGTATATACCTAATGAAACAGAAGTGTACCGTTCCATAAATGGTTCTATAGATTCCAATAACATAATCCGCCAACTAAAAGTAAAGATAAAAGCACAGAATCAGCAATTAAAAGGGATTGAACAGCTTCATCAATCTTCGATTAATTCTTTAATTCAACAAAGAGAAAAATTAAAAAAAGAAATGATGAAACAAGAGCAAGAAAAAAGTGAACTACAATACGAAACCAAGAAATTATTACAAGAAAACATGGATTTGCGCAATGAAATATCAAGATTAAAAGAAGAGCTTGCTAAAGGCACTAATAAGGAACGTTATCAGACGAACGGTACTCAACTTCCTCCTCAAACGAATGATTATCGACAAAAATTAGGACTTTCAAAAAACGCAAGCCATAAAGAAGTTTTAGCAGGATATAAGAAATTATTAAAAATAACACACCCCGATCACGGTGGCAACGCAGCAGCCTTTCATTACATTAAAACTGAATATGATTCATATAAAAATGTATGAAAGAGTAAGGGGATGCCACGGTCAGTACCGAGGGCATCCTTTTGAACTATTTCCACTGAATTTCAAGGCGATCTCCATGTTCATTACCACAGGGATACATTATTGGGCATGAACCAATGGGGATTGTAGAAGAGGTTGGACCAGCAGTGTCAAAAGTGAAAAAAGGGGATCGTGTTGTTATTCTGTTTACTGTTTCTTGCGGTCAATGCTTTTATTGCCAGCATGAAATGGAGAGTCAATGCGATAATTCCAACCGGCATTATGATTCTGGGGGATATTTTGGTTACTCGGAGAAGTGTTAATACAACTAATAAAAAAAGGTTATCTCTAAAATAAAATGAGATTAACCTTTTTTCGTTTCTTTTCCTTATTTCTTTTCATTAAAACTTACGGCTATTTGAGCTCCAATAACGGCATTGTTTTTAACTAAAGCAATGTTTGCATCAAGGCTTTTGCCTTCTGTTAGTTCTTTTACCTTACCTAATAGGAATGGTGTTACATTTTTACCGGAAATGTGTTTTTCTTCTGCCTCTTTTAACGCGGATTCAATGACGTTATTAATGGTTTTCTCGTCCATGGCGAATTCTTCTGGAATTGGGTTGGCAATTACTACCCCGCCCTTAAGGTTTAAATCCCACTTTACTTTTAATGTAGAGGCGATTGTTTCCGCATCATCAGCACGGACGTTCACTGAGAATTCACTATTACGTGTATAGAAAGCAGGGAGGACATCGGTTTGATAGCCAATAACCGGTACACCTTTTGTTTCAAGATATTCCATCGTTAATCCTAAATCTAGAATCGATTTGGCACCAGCACAAATGACGGCCACGTTTGTTTGTCCAAGTTCTTCTAAATCTGCTGAGATATCCATGGTAGTTTCAGCACCGCGATGTGCACCGCCTATTCCGCCTGTTACAAAGATATTAATCCCAGCCAATTCTGCACAAATCATGGTTGCCGCTACAGTTGTTGCTCCGAGTTTTTTTGTAGCGATCAGGTAAGCTAAATCACGTCGTGATGCTTTTGCTACATCAGAACTTTTACCGAACATTTCTAACTCTTCATCAGATAATCCAATTTTAATTTTTCCATCTACAATGGCAATCGTTGCTGGAACGGCTCCATTATCACGGATAATTTGTTCTACTTCACGTGCAGTTTTCACATTTTGCGGATAGGGCATACCATGAGAGATAATCGTAGATTCTAAAGCAACGATTGGTTTTCCTTGTTCCTTGGCAGCACGTACTTCTTCAGATAAAGTAATATATTGTTTCATGAGTTATTCCTCCATGTCTTTTTGTAGTTGTTCTGCTGATAAATCTTGTCGGACTGTATATGGTGATTGCAGTGTTTTAGAAGCATTGATACTTCCGGCTTTGGCAATCTCGATTAGTGTTTTACCCTCTAACCATGAGTAAATAACAGCGGAGGAAAAAGCGTCTCCCGCCCCTGTTACATCTACGACTTCATCAATTTCAATAGGGGGTACACGGAAAATCCCCTCATTCTTATTCCCAATCATAGAGCCTTCTTTACCGTTAGTGATCACCACATTGTCGATGCCTAGTGAAAGCCATTTTTCTAAAGCGTTCTTCCAATCTTCTTCATTTTGGATTTCAGTTTGAAAGTATGTTTCCGATTCATCGCGGTTCGTAATGAGCCATGTTACACCATCTAAATCGTCTGGCAATCTACTCATCTTTGGTGATGAAACAGGAATTAAGACAATCGGTAAGTCATGACTTTTTGCAAAATGGCACAAGAATTGAATGGTTTCTTTCGGACAATTTAGATCGACCATGATACATTTTGATTGGCTTAATAAAACGTCATGTTTAAGCAGTAAGTCAGGCGTGATTGCTTCATACACTTCCATGTCTGCCAAGGCAATGATTAGTTCCCCATTAGAATCTAAAACAGCAGTGTAGGAACCTGTTGATTTTTCAGGGAACTGGGTTACGGTTTCTAAGTTCATGTATAGTGATGATGTTTCTTCAATGATTGACCAATCCTTATCAACGCCGCTAGTCGATATTAGTGCCACTTCCATTCCAAGCCTTCCTAGGTTTTCAGCGATATTCCGTGCAACGCCGCCTGCATTCTGAGTGGCATAGATCGGATTGGAGGTGCCTAACTGGGCTTTATCTTTAATGTGGAATTTACGGTCAATATTAGCGCCACCGATACAAATGACATGTTGTGAATCACTTAAAATATAGGCTCTGCCTAAAATATTTCCTTTTTTGATTAAACCAGAAATAATATTTGCAATGGAGGGCCGAGATAATCCTAATATCTCGGCCAGCTCTTGTTGAGAAACATAGGGATTCTTACGGATTAAATCGAGAATCATTTGTTCTTTCTCAGACATTCTTTCAGGCACAAACTCACCTCATTAAATACAGTAATCTTGTCCATTTCTATCAATCCTATTTTTGGGGATTAAAGGATTTTAATTCATCACGTGTTCCAGGAACTTTTATAGTACCTGATTTAATCTTTTCAACCCAATCTTTTACAGATGCTTCAATATCTGCTTTATTTGCAGCATTCGCATTAATTGGCGCTAAGCCAACACCATCTTCAGCTAACCCATATAACGTAACTTCGCCTCCAGGAAAATGGCCATCTTTTGTTTTTGTTGAGAGGTCCTTAACTGCTACATCAACGCGTTTAATAGCTGATGTAAGAACTACATTTTGACCCATATCAGCTTGGTCACGGTCTACACCAATTGCCCAAAACTCTTTGCTAGGATCTTTTTTCTTTCGGTCATTCGCTTCTTTAAAAAGGCCTACACCAGTTGCGCCAGCTGCGTGGAAGATGACGTCCGCACCGGAAGAATACATTTTAGAAGCGATTGCTTGTCCAAGCTCGGCCTTATCAAACGCACCTGCAAATTGAACGTCAACTTGTACCTCTGGTTTAGAAGCCTTAACACCAGCCAAGAAACCAGATTGGAAACGTTCGATAACAGGAACGTCCATACCGCCAATAAATCCGATATGGTTAGATTTTGTTGTTTGAGCAGCAGCTACTCCCGCAAGGAATCCTGCTTCTTGCTCTTTGAATAGAATACTTGCCACGTTTGGCAGTTTTACTTCAGCATCAACGATAGCAAATTTAGAATCTTTTTGCTGGTTTGCAATTTCTTCCAAAGCGGCCGGCATCAAGAAGCCAATCGCATAAACTAGGTCAAACCCTTCACGAGCTAGTTTATTTAAGTTTGTTGTATAATCGGCATCCGATTTGGAGGCAAGGTAATCATAACCGCCCTTACCTTTAGTTAATCCATTTTCTTTACCAAAATTTTGGAGTCCTTCCCAAGAAGATTGGTTAAATGATTTGTCATCAACACCGCCGACGTCAGTCACCATTGCTACAGAGAAGGCTTTTTCTTTGTTTCCATCTTTGCCTGCTTTATCTCCATCATTACTTTTTCCACAAGCTCCTAGCAGTGTACCGGCAGCAAGGACTAGTGATAGTGTCATTCCAATTTTATGTTTTTTCAAGATGTCTTCCTCCTAGTGGTTAGTTTTTAAACTTTTGTTTACTTTTTAAACTTATGTTTGCAATTATATTACTTATTCAATTGTAGGTCAACTTATTTGTGTCCAGGTTACAAATGGGTATACATAACTTTGCTATTTACTTCAACACAATACAAAAAATTTCAAGTGCTGTTTAAAAAGTAACGAATATGGAGAATTTTATTGAAGTGTGGTTAATTTTTACAGGTATCACTAGGAGATGTAGTTTAAGGAGGCTTTGAGATGTTATTGGTACCACGAGAGATTGACAAACTTATGATAGTTGTGGCAGCCGATCTTGCTAAGAGAAGAAGAGATCGTGGGTTGAAGTTAAATTACCCTGAGGCAGTAGCGCTCATTACTTATGAGGTATTAGAAGGGGCAAGAGATGGAAAAACCGTGGCGGAATTGATGGAATACGGTGCTAATATCTTAACACGTGAAGATGTAATGGAAGGTATTGGGGAGATCATTGATGATATTCAGGTGGAGGCTACTTTTCCTGATGGAACAAAACTCGTGACGGTGCATGATCCAATTCGCTAGAGATGATGGGAGGGATACGAATGGAAATGGAACCAGGTCAATTGTTTTTAAAAGAGGAACCTATTATTTGTAATGAGGGAAGAGATTTATTCAGGGTAAAGGTAACGAATACCGGTGATCGGCCAGTTCAAATAGGTTCACACTTTCATTTTTTTGAAGTGAATAAATCCCTAAAATTTAATCGGGATGAGGCATTTGGGAAACGATTGAATATCCCGGCAGGTGCGGCAGTGCGCTTTGAACCGGGGGATGAGAAGGAAGTGGAATTAGTTAGTTACGCAGGTGAACGAAGGGTTTATGGTTTTAACAATAAAACGGATGGATCTGTTGAAGGAGGGTATCACAAGTGAGCTTCAAAATGACGCGTAAGCAATATGCCCAAATGTATGGACCAACTACAGGAGATTCTATCCGTTTGGCAGATACCAACCTAATTATCCAAATTGAGAAGGATTTTACAACGTATGGCGAGGAGGTTGTCTTTGGAGGCGGAAAAGTGATCCGTGATGGAATGGGGCAGCATCCACTTGTAACACGAGGTGATGGCATCCCTGATGTGGTTATTACGAATGCTGTTATTTTAGATTATACAGGGATTGTTAAAGCCGATATTGCCATCCGTGACGGGAAAATAGCTGGAATTGGAAAAGCCGGCAATCCATTGATCATGGATGGTGTGGATATTGTCATTGGGGCTTCGACAGAAATCATTGCTGGTGAAGGTATGATTGTGACAGCCGGAGGAATTGATACACATGTCCATTTTATCAATCCCGCACAAGTAGAGGTTGCCCTCACTGGGGGCCTTACAACTTTAATTGGCGGTGGTACAGGTCCATCAGCCGGTTCAAGGGCAACAACCGTTACCCCGGGGGAATGGAATATTCACCGCATGCTTGAGGCAGTGGAAGGACTGCCGATTAATGTAGGGTTAACAGGTAAAGGCCAAGCAGCAACGGAAGAACCATTAGCAGAGCAAATCCGGGCAGGTGTAATCGGACTAAAGGTTCATGAAGACTGGGGAGCAACTGCTTCTGCCCTTGATTATTCGTTAAGAGTTGCCGATCAATATGACGTTCAAGTGGCCCTACATGCGGACACACTGAATGAAGGAGGTTTTGTTGAAAATACGGTGGCAGCCCTAAAGGACAGGGTTATTCATATGTACCATACTGAAGGGGCTGGAGGCGGTCATGCTCCTGATTTAATCAAATCGGCCAGCTTTATGAATGTCCTTCCTTCCTCAACGAATCCAACGATGCCGTATACCGTTAATACGGTCGATGAACACTTGGATATGCTTATGGTTTGTCATCACCTAAATCCTTCAGTACCTGAAGATATTGCCTTTGCCGATTCAAGGATTAGAAAAGAAACAATTGCTGCTGAAGACATCCTTCAGGATATGGGGATTTTCAGTATGACCAGTTCAGATGCGCAAGCAATGGGGCGAGTTGGCGAAGTTGTGATCAGGACTTGGCAGGTTGCAGACAAAATGAAGCTGCAGCGTGGTTCCCTTAAAGGGGACGGGAAACTATCTGATAACAATCGGGCAAAGCGTTATATAGCCAAATATACGATTAATCCGGCCATTACGCATGGAATAGCTGATTATGTCGGTTCGATTGAGGTAGGAAAAATTGCCGATCTTGTCATTTGGTCCCCAGCCTTCTTTGGTGTGAAACCAGAATTAGTGATTAAAAGCGGACTTATTGTACATGGAATGATGGGGGATGCGAACGCATCGATTCCAACACCGCAGCCGGTGATTAGCCGTCCAATGTATGCTGCTACCGGGAAAGCGCTAGCAAAAAGTTCGATTACATTTGTATCACAAGCTGCTTTCGAAGGAAAGGTACATGAAAAACTTGGTTTAGAAAAACTAATACTGCCAGTACACGGCATTCGAAAACTAACGAAAAAAGACATGAAGCTCAACTCTGAAACCCCTGAGATCTCAGTTGATCCGCAAACATATGAGGTAAGAGTGAACGGGGAGCATATCACATGTGATCCGGTAGACAAGGTGCCGATGGGACAACGATATTTTTTATTTTGAGGTGAAAAGCATGCTAATAGAAAGAATTGAAGCGAATATTGAAAACATCGAAAAGGAAGAAATTATCCGACGTCATATTGAAAAAGTTTACTTGGATAGTGATCACCTAGTAAAACGTATTCAAAGAGTAACAACTGACCACGGCCGAGAAATCGGCATTCGGTTAAAGGATCCCCGCGACCTTGTTGCCGGTGATGTATTGTATATGGATGAAAAAAATATGATTGTTGTTGATGTTGTCGCAGATGACTTATTAGTTATAAGCCCGAGCAGTTTAAAGGAAATGGGAACGATCGCTCATCAGTTAGGTAATCGACACCTCCCTGCCCAATTCGAAGATAACGAAATGATGGTTCAATATGATTACCTCGTGGAAGAACTATTGAAGGATCTAGCTATTCCCTATAAAAGAGAAGACCGAAAAGTGAAGCAGGCGTTTCGCCATATTGGTCATAGTCATGGATCATAAAATACTATCATTATTCCAGTTATGTGATTCAAACTTTCCAACAGGTGCCTTTAGTCATTCATTCGGACTTGAAAGCTATATTCAAGAGAATATAGTAAATAATCCAGAAACCTTTTCACAATGGCTTCAGGTTTATATCAAAGAGCAGCTCATCTTTTCAGATGGGCTGGCAAGTCATCTTGTTTATCAAGCACTGGAACAGAAAGATTTTCAAAAAGTATGGAAATTGGATCGATTATTGACCGTACAAAATTTACCTAGAGAAACGAGAGAGGGTACACAAAGAATGGGTGAGCGGATGTTAAACCTGGTGCAGTCATTATATGATGCACCTATTCTTTCGATTTATAGAAAAAGAATTGAATCGAAGCAATCTTTCGGCCACCCTTCCATTGTTTTTACCATCGTTGCACAACACCTTGGTGTGCCAAAATCCACGGCTGTTTTATTTTACCTGTATTCCGTTGTTTCAAGTCTTGTCCAAAATGCAGTCCGTGCCATCCCATTGGGGCAGACAGCCGGGCAGATTATCATACGCGATGCTCAAGATACTTTAGTAGAAGCTATTGAAACCATTCAACAGCTGGATGAAGAAGATTTTGGTATTATCTCTCCAGGTCTCGAGTTGTCACAAATGAGGCATGAGCGCGTAAATATTCGTATTTTCATGTCATAAAAAATGAAGGGAAGTGGTTTTTTATGGAACCAATTAAAATCGGAGTGGGTGGACCTGTTGGAGCAGGAAAAACCATGTTAGTCGAAAAATTGACTCGACATTTGAATAATGAATTAAGTATGGCCGTCGTCACAAATGATATTTATACAAAAGAAGATGCAAAATTTTTAATGCAAAATGGAGTCCTTCCTGCCGATCGTATTATAGGGGTGGAAACAGGGGGATGTCCGCATACTGCTATACGAGAAGATGCTTCTATGAATTTTGCAGCAATCAATGAATTAAAAGAAAAACACCCGGATGTACAGCTGATTTTTGTTGAAAGCGGCGGGGACAATCTAGCAGCTACTTTTAGCCCTGAATTGGTTGATTTCTCCATCTACATTATTGATGTGGCCCAAGGTGAGAAAATCCCACGAAAAGGCGGTCAGGGGATGATTAAATCCGATTTATTTATTATAAATAAAACTGATCTAGCCCCACATGTTGGAGCAAGTCTTGAAGTCATGGAATCAGATACAAAAGTTTTTCGCGGAGAAAAACCATTTGCTTTTACAAATTTAAAAGATAATACCGGTTTGGATGATGTAATCGGTTGGTTAAAGGAAAATGCATTATTAAAAGGGTTGGCTTAATATGGGCGATTGGACAGGTGTTTTGCATTTAGATGCTGAAGCCAGAAAAGGGAAAACGGTTGCGAAAAATGTTTATTTTCAGGGCGCTTTTAAAGTAATGCGCCCTATTTATCATGATGATTCTGGTCAGGCTTGTTATTATTTATTAAACCCCGGAGGCGGCTATTTGGACGGAGATCGCTATAAAATGAAGATCTCACTGGATGAAAATGCTAGACTTACTTTAACAACACAGGGTGCCACCAAGATTTATAAAACACCAAAAAACTATGCCTACCAAGAATCAGAAATCTTCCTTGGGGCAGGAAGTTATCTTGAGTATATTCCCGATCCGCTGATAGCCTATCAAAATGCAAAATACAAACAAAAAAATGTCATTCGAATGGATCGAAGTGCTACTTTTCTTTATTCAGATATTCTTACCCCTGGGTGGTCACCGGGAGGAGAACGTTTTAGCTATAAGACGGTTCAATTATTAAATGAAATTTATATGGATGATGAACTGGTGGTTTATGATCATATCAAATTGAACCCTGCTGAGCAAAATATTAAGGGACTTGGATTTATGGAAGGATATTCACATCTAGGTTCTATGATCGTGATAAGTGCGCTGGCGAATAGTACTTTTCTTGATCAGTTATATTCTGCTCTTGATGTGAAGTCATATGATTGTAAAGTTGGACTTTCCTTACTACCTGTACAAGGGTTTACGATTAGAGTATTAGCATATTCAACCCAATTCATTGAAAAAATCTTTTCGGATATTCATCAAATGATTAGTCAGGAATGGTTTCAAACAAAGCCAAGCCCGCTCCGGAAATATTAATTGGCGTATACAGCCTTATTTTTCTGGAAAAACTTTAAAGTGAAAAACATGAGGAGGCGATTTTATGCTTGAAGACTTTGAAATATTTCAACTTCAAGAAGGATCTGCACGTGAACAATCTCATTTTTCTTTAAATATAGAAGGTCATGATTATAAGGGAATGGTACATGATGGGAAAATTCATTGGTACCACCCACATCCTAAGCAAAAGATTGAAGAAGAACATTTAAGTGCAGTCGAATCGCAGGTATTTAATTTGATGAATGAAAATATAGAATCATAAAAGAAAGCATCTCGGAATTCGGGATGCTTTCTGTTTTCTCTTATCAAAATGCCGGGAGTACTTTTCGAGCACCGAGGAACAGCCATGTACAAAATACAAATGGCATGGTTAGTGGTGGGAGTCCATATGGTAATAGCCATGTAACAATGCTTGCTGTAATCGGAACAGTAATACACGCAGCAATCGTTCCAAATAAGAGACCAGTCCTATGGTTCTCATTAAAAACAAGTGAAACCGCAATAATCGTTAAAATGGCATTATATCCGTAAAGTCCCATGAAAATCAAACTGTGCTCCCCGCCAAGACCATACGATGTTAATAATGCAGCAAAGTTGCCAACTATAGCGTAAAGTCCTATTCTCCAGCCAGCCCAAAATAGAGCGATAAAAAGGAGGATTCCGGAAACAGTATGATCAAGAAAGAAGACTTGACCGATTCCATTTACGGCCCCATCCAGCCAATTTGCCTCACCTTTAATATTGAGGGTCCAATTGGATAATGATTGCGGCGTAAGCTCCGGGCTTATTTTAAAAGATGTCAACCTGTATGTGGTTAACAGCAAAAACCAGGTTAGAATGATATATGGAAACGTAAGAATGGGGACGCCTGTCTGCCGCATAAAATGAATCATCGCAGCTGTAAAGAATGCAGTGATAGCAGCACCAACGAGTGCGATGATCCAACGATCGTCCCCGCTTAAAAACAAGAAAAGAGCCATTCCAGTTAGAACAGAGTTATATCCAAACAACCCTTGATTCACACTCTTCTGATCTGCCATGCCAATTTTCGCAATTAACGTTCCGATAACCGCTGAGAAAAGGGTGATTAATCCTAATGAATATGAGGCAATGGTTACTGCTACAAAAATAATAAACCCGGAAACAGCATTCTCAACTAAGACTACTTGTGAGATTCCTTTAAGGGAAGTAACGATTAACCAATTCAATGTTTCCCTGTTAATTACCCTGCTAAGATTGTTATGAATGATCACCACTCCTTTACAGGGCGTCAAAGATTTTTGGAAAAAAGATCAAGGATGGTAAATAGTTACGGATCCAAATTCTTTATTAAATTTCCCAAGAGCATGAAAAAGTATGACTGTTAGATGATAATATTAATGTTTTCACTGAAATGTACAGCTAAACATAAGATATCTAATAATGACGAAGCGAGAATGGGAGGAAACAGGTATGCCTTCAGTCATTAATTTAGGAATCATGAACATTAATTCTCCCCAGCCAAACGCAGCAATTTTTGTAGGTGAGTCTATTGTGACCGGAATGGATGGTAACAGGAAGTATAACTTGAATTTTGGCGGACAATACGGTGCTTTTAATATTATTGCTGGAAATTTAGGCAATATTGTAGATAGTTTTAATGCTTTTGATGGGGTTATTTTTGATCAAGATTTTAAACCAAATTTAGGCTCTAATATTTAGAAAAAAGGGCAAAAAAAAATCCTAATCAGGACCTCTGTTTTTCATGTGGGTTCTCTTTTTTTTCTGCCGTCATTTGTTCCTGTTTCATTTGGCTTGATTCGTAATTTGTTAAGGAAGCAGTTGTATGCGCAAAGTTGTTGCGATCCCCATGAATGTTACCTAATCCTTGGTTATGTTTTTTGCTGCTTGTAAAGTCTTCGATAAAATTGTTTCCCATACTAAAGCATGAAGCCTCTGCAATGCTCCCAATTTTGATCGTACCAATATGAAAGGTAGGAGAAAGAATAGGGGAGGTCACGATTATTTCTCCTCCCAGTTTTCTTTATTTTTTATCCATTCGTTATCGTTTACCCAATTTTCATTACCGGAAATGGTCCCAACCACTTCATTAATCACACTCTCATGGCGGAAATTTTTATGAGTGTTTTGTTTGCCAATGAAAATCCCGGAGCTATTTCTCATATTTAGTACAGATACCTGATCAAAAGTAATTTTAATCATTCCAACCATCTCCTGTGACTATTTTTAATTAATGTATTCAATCATTGGGCGAATGACACAATTTTTCGTAAGTGGCAGGCATATATCACACTCCTGACTGTCTATCATAATATAAAATAGAGAAAAGGCGGGTTCTCAATGATTAACGAGAAAAATAATCAAAACGTGGTGAGTTATGTATGTTGAAAACTTCACATATTCATTTCACAGGGGATATTAATGTCCAAACAATGCAAAGGCAATGCGGGATTTTTATCGGGGAACGGAATAATGCGATCGGCTGGAGTACTCATGGGAAAGAAAACAGTGTGATTGGAAATATTAGCGGCATGTCCAATATCCTTATGAACAATATCTCCATCTTGAATGACCCTGATTTTATTGATACACCCATTGATGATCGAGATATTAATATTTCTATTGAAGCAAATGGGGAGGAAGGACATATCACGAACTTGGATATGGAGAGTTTAAACGTAAACACGATGGATCAAAATAGTGCCGTATTCGTCGGAAATGGGCATGTGACTGGAATAGATGGAAACGAAAAAGCAAATTATTCTCAGGGCGCTTTATTCGGAAACCATAATCATTTATTAAATAACATGAATGTAAATAATGATCCAGATGTGATTGATGCGATAATGGAAGATCAAGATATTAAAATAGCCAATATTCATAAAGGAGTATGATCGTTCTCTTAAGTGGCACTGCTAGAAATTATTTTTGAATCGATATCCCTTGGAGGTTTTTGTCATTTTTGCATCATGATGTGAAGATGTGTCGGACATGGCCTCCTTTTTGGCATTTTCCTTATTAATCTTTTGAATGAGTGTGTTAGTTAAGTCTTCTTTGCCATGAATATTATTTCCAATGCTTAATTTACCGCTTAGCTCGTCAATTTCTATATTATCGAGCCGAAAGACGATGTTCTCCAAATGTTCAATATGAACATGATCAAAGTGAATATTAGTACCTTCACTTTCCTTCTTTTGTTGTTCGAGTAATTCAATAATTCGATCTAATTTGATAGAAATAAGAGAGTGAGCTTTTGTTTCCTTATCTTTTTGTTTCTTTCTGTTGAAAAAAAATGTAAACATAAGCTCACCCCCATATATCTTTAAGAAATCTTATGCAAAGAAAAAGGGACTTAGTATTAAACCAAAAAGTTGGTGAAATCATCCATGAATTGAAAAGCAAACATTAGTGTTTACATCTCCTCTTGCTTAGTACATAAATACTGCCGCCAAGTGTTAGGACGGATATAAATTTACTGGCAATGATTAGATAGCTGGCGGTTTGTGAATCTAGGGTGATGTGAGGGAGTTTAAAGAGGCCAATTATGACAAGAATGCTGAAAATAAGAATGCTGTAATAATATTGATATGCTTTGTTAATAATCCAACTCCCTTTTTCATCATTTTCAGTGGTAAAAATCATAATCACATAAGTTAAGACTAATAAAGTCACATATGTTAAGAGCACAACCGCGATACTGATGCCCATATTTTATCTTACAATCTCCTTTCCTTAACAAGCTAACAATGATGGATGTAATTCATCATTGTTAGCCTATTTGTTTTTTTATAACCCAGGACTATTCTTATCTTCCTGTTGAATTGGTGGGGGAGGGTTCGATTGTTTTTTTGTAATCTTGTTTGTTTTAACTTCCCAACGAAATAGCTTATTTAAAAATTTATATATATTTTTAGATTCCTTTGTTAAAAGTGGACCAAGGATCGCCAAGATTAACACATAAACGGCGGTAAATGGTTTTAATATCGGCATCAAGCCCCCGGCTAGGCCTAAATTAGCAACAATGATCGAAAATTCACCCCTAGAAACGATTGTTAATCCGATATTTGAAGAGGCTTTATGAGACAAACCAGCCTTTCTTCCGGAAATCATTCCCGCTACAAAGTTGCTAATGATCGTAAGGATAACTGCGCCTAAAGCTAGCCAAACGGCACCACCCAAGCTAAAAGGATCAATACTTAATCCGAAGCTAAAGAAAAATATTGCTCCAAAGAAATCTCTAAAGGGGATAACTAAATGTTCAATGCGTTCGCGATGTTCTGTTTCAGAAAAGACTAACCCCAACAATAAGGCACCGATGGCCTCAGCTACATGGAGTTTTTCTGAAAAACCGGCAACAAAAAATAGTGAAGCAAAGATCACGAGGATGAAAATCTCATTAGACTTAATGTTTAATAGTTTATTTAGGATTGGAGCGCCTTTTCGGGCGATTACGAAAAATAGTATCATATAACCAAGTGAAATTAGAACAGATGTGATGGTACCTAAAATCGTCGTTGACCCGCCAAGTAAAAGGCCAGACATGATTGAGAGGAATATTGCAAGGAAAATATCATCAAATAAAATAATTCCCAGGATTAATTCTGTTTCTGAATTCGCGGTTCTTTTTAAATCGACTAAAACCTTAGCGACAATAGCTGAAGAGGATACACTAAGAAGACCCGCAATAATGAACGTTTCCATAATAGGGAAGCCTACAGACACTCCATAAACTAAACCTAAAATGAAATTAAGGGCTACATAAATACTTCCACCAACTACAATAGAACGACCCGAACGAATTAATTTTCCTACAGAGAATTCAAGCCCAAGATAAAATAATAAAAACAAAACCCCAATGCGCCCGAAAAATTCAATTATTTCTGAGCTTTCTATGAATCTTAGATCGATTATTCCAAAATGGGGTGCATGGGGACCAACCACCATCCCTAAAAGGATCAGAAATGGAATGATGGAGAATTTTAACCTTCCTGCTAACAATGCTGCTAGAGCCACTAAAATTAACGCTGTACCTACCTCGAAAACTAAGTGATTTGTCATACGTATCACCCGTCCCTTCTTGAAAGAATTTCTTTTACGATCGTTTTTACTTGATTGCGCTGCCCGGATACGATGACCGTGTCGCCTGCTTCTAAAAGGGTTTCAGGACCAGGGGTGTGAATTTTTTTATGATTTTGTCGTTTAATAATCGCTACAATATTAACTTCATAGGATTGACGAATATTGAGATTACCGATTGTTTGATTTTCTGCTATGGCTCCGGGCTCTACCTTAGACCATTCAATTACCAAATCATCAAAAGCCATTTCAATGGTTTCTAATGCCTTTGGTGCATAAGTCATCCCGCCAATTATCGCAGCAATCTGCCTTGCCTCCGAATCATCAAAGGTTGCACTGGCAATGGATTCCTCATAATCCTCTTGGTCAAAATAATAAATATCTCTTCTGCCGTCGTCGTGAATAATAACCACTATTTTATCCTTGTTTTTTGTGATGATTTCATACTTTTTCCCGATACCAGGAAGTTCGATTTCGCGAATATTCATTCTCGATTCCTCCTCATTTAGATTGTTCATAGATTAAGAAGTTTTTTAAAGGTTCACATCAATTTCTGTTCTAATTTTTTCTTCCTTGGAAATTCCAAGATACTTGAGCGTTTCGGAAGGGGTTGAATGATTGAAATGTTTTTGCAGCAGTGATATGGCTATTCCACGTTTGTAGGCATGGTATCCAAAGGTTTTCCGCATGGAGTTGGTACCGATCTTTCCTTCAATGCCAATAGCTTCTGCGGCCTGATGAATAATGCGATAGGCTTGTTGGCGGGTAATCGGCTTGTCAGTCTTGCTGGACTTAAACAAAAAATCTTCATCTGAAAGATGTAGGGTATGAACATAATGGAGAATAGCCTGCTGTACTTTATGGTTAAGGTAGACTTCCTTTACCGTTTCTTTATGTGGTAACAAATAGAAGTCCTTAACACAGTTTTCTTTTTCTGTAACATCGCCAACTTTGATTTCCAACATTTCTGTTATTTTTAACCCCGTATTAATTCCGAAGACAAAGAGAACAAAGTCACGCTCAGAATGTTTTTTTAAATATTTTTTTATAGAATTGATTTGCTTGATGCTTCTCAGAGCCTCAACATATTCCATATAAAAACGCTCCTTAATCCATGTTACATAATTATATTATATCATGGTATTATGTAACATTCAAATTTTTTCTAAAAACGCACGAAAGTCTTCAAATCATGTTGAATTCTTCTTATTTTGTTCATTGATTATTCATATTTAACTGTTATGATAGATGTTAGTGTATTTGGTTTCAATCTCATTTTTTAGAAGGGCATTTCATTTTGTTATAATGATGTGCTAGAAGGCGGTGCAAATAAATGAATAAGTTATTTCAAAATGGTCAAGGTATTTTCCACAAATATATTGGCTTTTTCTTATTGGCGGTATTCTTTCTTTGGATTAAAACATATATCGTTCAATTAACCCAGTTTGATTTGGGTATAGAAAATTCATTGCAGAAAATTCTATTATTTATAAATCCTTTAGGTTCAGCCTTACTATTTTTAGGCATATCATTCTTTTTTAAAGGTCGGAAAAAGTATATCTCACTTGTTGTGATTGATTTCCTATTATCTTTTCTCTTATATGCAAATATTTTATTTTACCGGTTCTTTAATGATTTCATTACCTTACCGACATTAACGCAGACACAAAATTTTGGTGATGTCAGTGGCAGTGTTGTTACACTCTTAAAGCCTTATGATTTTTTATTTTTCATCGATACTCTTCTATTGATTGCCTTACTTGCGTTTCGTTTTGTGAAAATTGAGGTTAAGGATATGCATCGCGGGAAAGTGGCTGTTTTATTTTCCTTATCACTGGCTATTTCTTGTGCGAATCTATCTCTAGCAGAAGTGGACCGTCCTCAATTATTGACGAGAGGATTTGATCGGAATTATATTGTCAAATATTTAGGAATGTACAATTACACGATTTATGATGCGGTAAAAAGTACGCATGCCTCTGCACAAAGGGTAATGGCTAAAAGTGACGATATTACTGAAGTGATTAACTATACAAAATCTAATTATGCGGAGCCAAACCCAGCTTACTTTGGTGCTGGCAAAGGCATGAATGTGATCTATTTACATCTTGAGTCGATGCAAAACTTCCTGATTAATTACAAGTTAAATGGGGAGGAAGTAACTCCTTTCTTAAATTCGTTGACGCATGATGAAAATACAACGTATTTCGATAATTTTTTCCATCAAACAGCACAAGGAAAGACGTCTGATGCTGAATTTATGCTTGAAAACTCATTGTTTGGCTTACCGCAGGGTTCAGCCTATACAACGAAAGGGCTAAATACGTATCAAGCTGCTCCAGCTATTTTGGGTCAACAGGGCTATACGTCCGCAGTGTTCCACGGGAATTCAGGAAGCTTTTGGAATCGGAATGAGATTTATAAATCATTTGGTTTTAATAAGTTTTTTGATTCCAACTACTATCAAATCAACACTATGGAGCAAGCAGAATATGGGCTGATGGATAAGCCGTTCTTTGAGCAATCCATTCCACTATTGGAATCCTTGCCGCAGCCGTTTTACACCAAATTTATTACAGTATCGAACCATTATCCATATCCAATAAATGAAGAAGATGCAACAATTGCACCGGCTGCAACAGGTGATAAATCTGTCGATGGATACTTCCAAACTGCTCGTTACGCAGATGAAGCCATGAAGCAATTCTTTGATTACTTAAAAGAATCAGGTTTATATGATCATTCAATTATTATTTTGTACGGAGACCATTACGGAATTTCAGAAAATCATAATAAAGCAATGGCACAAGTGCTTGGGAAAAAAATTACTCCATTCGAAAATGCAGGGCTGCAACGTGTACCATTATTCATTCGAGTGCCGGGAATGGAAGGTGGAGTAAACCATGAATACGGAGGACAAGTTGACCTTCTCCCAACACTTCTACACTTGCTGGGAACTGATACAAAAGACTATGTCCAATTTGGAACAGACCTATTGTCTGAACAGCATGATGATCTTGTTGCCTTTCGCAATGGGGACTATGTGAGTCCGACGATTACTGCTGTTAACGGTAAATTCTATGATTCCACTACCGGGATGAAATTAGAAGAGAATAAGATGGAAGAGGCTAAGAAATATAAAGAAATCGTCCAGCAAAAATTAACATTCTCAGATAAAGTCGTAAATGGAGATTTATTGCGTTTCTATACTCCTGATAACTTTATTCCAATTGACAGATCCAAATATAACTATAATAAAGAGTCCGAAAGTGTTTCAAAAAGTAAATAAAAACTAGGAAAGGCTGTCTCTGTCGCAGAGATGACTTTCATCCAATCGCGGGCAGTGAACAGATACTGCTCGCTTTTTTTAAACACAAAATCGAGTCCTTTACATATGATAATTCAGAAATAGCTGGGAGGTGGATTTAATGGATGGTGCAGCAGGCTTCGGCAACGGCTTTGCGTTAATCGTAGTTTTATTCATCCTGCTTATTATCATCGGTGCAAGCTTTGTCGGTGGTGGCGGGTTTTATTAAGTAACAGTGGTTTTTTTAAAAATTGTAAAATGGATTGGGATTGCTGCCGGCAATCCCTATTTATTTTTACAAATAGAATCTTTCCATGCATTTGGTGAAAAGATAAGGGAAATGTACGTATGGCTAAGGATGGGGATAATGGGAAAAATCTGGCGCATTTATAAAACCGATTGGAAAAATATATTTAGTGTTCCTTCTGTCGCATTGTTAATTTTGGCACTTATGATATTGCCCTCGGCCTATGCATGGGTCAATATACAGGCGATGTGGGATCCCTATAGCAATACATCAGGAATCAAAGTGGCAGTCGCCAATGACGATGAAGGGGCAGAAATTCAAGGAAAAAAAATCAATGTCGGAAATGATACCGTAAATAATCTTAAAAAAAACCATAAGCTTGGCTGGGTGTTTGTTAATAGAAGTGAAGCCGAAAGTGGTGTCAAAAGAGGAAAGTATTATGCTTATCTCATTATTCCAAAAGATTTCTCGAAAAAACTGACAAGCATTATAGAAGTAAGCCCGCAAAAACCCAAAATTATATTTGGAGTAAATGAGAAAATCAATGCTGTTGCACCAAAGATCGCTAGCTCGGGCGCATCCAGCGTAACTGCTCAAATCAGCCAGACCTTTGTTAAAACAGTGGGTGATGCCATTTTCTCTGGATTTTTTAAAGCTGGAATTGAATTAGAGAATGCACTACCGTCGATACATAATGTAGAAAAACAAATTTTTGAGCTAGAAAAGGCTCTGCCAGAGATAGAGGAAATGGGAAAGAAAGCGATAGAGCTAGAAGGGAAACTGCCGGAGATACGGGAAAAGGGAAAAAAGATTATTGAGTTAGAGCAAAGAATTCCGGAAATCGATCAAGCCAGAAGCAGTATCTTGAAGGTTGAAGCAAATTTGCCCCAAATCAATGAAGCAGGTGAAAGAGTGTTGGCTCTACAAGAGAAGCTTGCAGATTTGCAGCGTGTCAATGAAATCATCACAGATGTAATTACTAATATGACGGAAATAGAAACGAATATTAAACAGGGGATTAATAGTGCACAGCAAGCACAAACTCTCCAGACTGATACCGCGAAAAGTCAGGAGAAGCTTTCCCGTCTTCACGAGGAACTAGTGAAGATACATAATCAAGTAAGTCAAACTCGTCTTGCACTTCAACAAAAAGTGTCCGAAGGGGAAAACATAATAAACACAGCAGGAGACTTTTTCAAAAATGATATGCCTGCCGTTGAGCAAAAAATTAGAAGGGCGGCTGATTTTGTTCGAAACGATTTACCAGCACTAGAGGAAGATATTCTAAATGCGGCAAAGCTTGTCCAAACAAAGCTGCCTGAACTTGAAAGGGCGGTCCATAAGGCAGCAGACCTTGCCCGAAATGATTTACCGGGATTTGAAGCCAAAATCAGGAGCGCCGCTGATAAAATTCGCAAGTTTGAAAGTAGCGTGAATGTGAACGATCTTATTCAATTTTTGAAGCATGATCCGCAAAAAGAAAGTGGCTTTTTATCAAGCCCAGTCCTCTTAGAAACGAAAAGGATTTTTCCAATTCCAAATTACGGATCTGCGATGACACCTTTTTATACAATGCTGGCATTATGGGTAGGGGCTACTTTCTTGATTGCCTCTCTTCGCGTAGATGTTGAAAACGTTGAATCCGAGTACAAGGGGATCCACCTCTATTTTGGAAGGCTTCTAACGTTTCTTACCATTGGAATCTTCCAAGCTGTCATTGTGGCCATGGGCGATTTATTTTTGATTCATACGTACGCAGTGGATAAACTCTGGTTTGTATTATTGAGTATTTTAATCAGCGTGGTGTTTGTCATTATCACCTTTACACTATGTTCGGTATTCGGCAATATTGGAAAAGGTTTTGCCATCATTTTCTTAGTGTTGCAAATCTCCAGCTCTGGTGCAACCTTTCCGGTTAGTACAACTTCTTCCTTTTTTCAAATGATTTACCCTTTCATGCCCTTTACATATGCGGTGAGCATGCTCCGTGAAACGGTAGGAGGAATGGTTGTGGATGTAGTATGGAAGGACGTGTTATCCTTGATTGCCTTTGCTGCCGCCAGCTTTGTGCTAGCGCTTGTATTGAAAAAACCTTTAAGTAAACGAATTCAACAAACAGCAGAAAGGGCCAGAGCAACTAAAATCATTCCGTAATGTGAAACGTCAAACAGTGGTACAGGATTGAGTAATTTAATTAATCAATTATTGCAGGAAACGCTTTCATGTTTGTCGAAATATAGTACAAACGGGAGGCGAGGACAATGAGTTTGAAAATGGCTGCTACTACTAATAATGTTCTTGTTGGGGAAAAAAACTGCGTTTTATGTAGTGAAAAAATGGATTATGTTGCAATTGTAAGTGGTAAACCAAATTTAGAGGAACTTCAACTCGTTCATAAAGGAAAGGTAATAACCGATCAAGTCGTAGTCCTTAAAAAGAGTTACGCTAATAATGGTAACCTAAAAATAGTAGACGTTGAAATGACGGTAAGATGTCCTTATTGTCAGTCTAACAATCAATTTACTACCTATCTTACTATTGAAAATGTGGATTAAGACTTGAAGATAGTGAGCATCCTCTAACTGGATGCTTTTTCTATTAAAATTAGAAAGATTAAATTTCGACTTTGAGAATTGTCCAGCTCCAGCGCCCTAGCAGCTAGTGTCCTTCGCTCTCCGCCCTACGATAAGTCAACATCGAATCGCCTCCGGCTCTTCGTGTTTCTTTCCTTTATCTCAGTTGGAGCGCTCCAGGCCATACGCTGCTGACCAGGGCGCTTGCGCTTTTCTTATTTCTTGACGAAAATTTTTTTATATGGTATTAAAATAAAGGTTAGCACTCACATGAGTAGAGTGCTAAAATTATTTATGAAATGAAATCTGAAGGAGCGGTCTTAATGGAAACAAAACAGTTTAAAGCCGAATCGAAGCGATTATTAGACATGATGATCAACTCCATCTATACTCATCGGGAGATATTTTTAAGAGAGTTATTGTCAAATGCCAGCGATGCCATTGATAAAATTTATTACAAGGCGTTAACAGATGATTCATTAACTTTTGACAAAGACAGTTACTTTATAAAAGTAACGGCTGAAAAAGAAAATAGAATTTTGAAAATTACAGACACAGGTATTGGAATGACCCTGGAAGAGCTTGAAAATAACCTTGGAACCATTGCCAAGAGCGGTTCTTTAGCATTTAAAAGTGAAAATGAAGTAAAAGATGGTCACGATATCATTGGTCAATTTGGTGTTGGATTTTATTCTGCTTTCATGGTTGCTGACGAAGTAATTGTCATCAGTAAAGCTCTAGGTAGTGAAGTAGCATATAAGTGGGAATCTAAAGGGGCGGAAGGCTATACAATTGTCCCATGTGAAAAGGATTCGGTCGGTACCGAGATTGTTTTGAAAATTAAAGAGAATGAAGAAGAAGAGAATTATGATGAATATTTAGAAGAATATCGCTTAAAGTCAATCATCAAAAAGTATTCTGATTTCATTCGCTACCCGATCAAAATGGATGTCACCGATAGAAGGCTTAAAGAAGGCAGCGAAGATGAATACGAGGATGTTCAAGAAGAACAAACGATTAATAGTATGGTTCCAATATGGAGAAAAAATAAAAAGGATCTTACAACAGAAGATTATAAAGAATTTTACGCGGAAAAACATTATGGTTTTGACAAGCCGATCAAACATATCCATATCAGTGTTGACGGTGCGGTAAGATATAATGCCATTTTATATATTCCTGAAAAAATCCCTTTCGATTTTTACTCCCAGGAATATGAAAAGGGGTTAGAGTTATATTCTAATGGTGTGTTAATCATGAACAAATGTGCCGACCTGTTGCCTGACTATTTCAGTTTTGTGAAAGGGATGGTGGATTCAGAGGATCTTTCGTTAAATATTTCAAGAGAGATGCTGCAGCATGACCGCCAATTAAAGCTTATTGCGAAAAACATTAATAAAAAAATTAAAAGTGAATTGCTAACTATATTGAATAATGAACGCGAAAAGTACGAAGAGTTTTATAACTCCTTTGGCAGACAGCTTAAATACGGTGTCTACAGTGACTATGGCATGCACAAAGAAGAATTACAGGATTTGTTGATGTTCTACTCATCGAAGGAAAAGAAAATGGTCACCCTTGATGAATATGTGTCAAGAATGCCGGAGGATCAAAAATATATTTATTATGCTACCGGTGAAACAAACGAAAGAATTGACAAGTTGCCACAAACGGAAATGATCAATGATAAAGGGTATGAAATTTTATATTTCACTGAAGAAATTGACGAGTTTGCCATTAGAATGATCATGACTTACAAAGAAAAAGAATTTAAATCCGTTTCAAGCGGTGATTTAGGATTTGAAGCTGATGAAAATCAACAGACTGCTTCAGAAGAGAAAGAGAACAAAGAGCTTTTTGACTATATGAAAAACATCCTAAATGGAAAAGTAACGGATGTAAGAGTATCGAAAAGATTAAAAACCCATCCTGTATGCTTAACGACAGATGGGGCGGTATCGATTGAAATGGAAAAGATTCTTAATGCGATGCCTAACAACCAAAACGTGAAAGCTGACAAGATTTTAGAAATTAACGTCCATCACGATGTATTTGAGTCATTAAAAGCTGCTTTTGAACAAGATAAAGAAAAAGTAACACTCTATACGACCTTGTTATATAGCCAGGCTCTTCTAATTGAAGGCTTGCCAATCGAGGATCCAGTTGAATTTACCAATGATATTTGCAAAATCATGGTTTAATAAAAAAAAGGATTGCAACGATGTGGTTGCAATCCTTTTTTTTATTTGAATATGAACTCGAGTTCACTTTTAAAGTAAAAATATGATATACTAAAATAAATTAGATAATAAAATTCTTTTTCTAAAGAAAAATAATAATAAATGCAAAAATAAATGAAAAGGTGTGGTTCAATGACAGAGTTAGCTAAAGAATACATTAAACATCGCAAACTGCCACTCAGCAGGGTTATTTTTCGAGTAATTGCTATCACAATTGGAGCAATTCTTATGGCAACAGGGTTAGAAATATTTTTAGTGCCCAACCATGTTATTGATGGAGGAATAACAGGTATTTCCATCATGCTATCACATATAACCGGTTGGAAATTAGGAATCTTTCTATTTATTTTAAACCTGCCATTTGTCTATATGGGGTACAAGCAAATGGGGAAGACATTCGCTTTTTCTACTGTATACGGAATTATCGTTTTATCCATCTTTACCTCGTTCTTTCATCCAATCCCCGCTTTTACTGATGATATACTCCTAGCGACCCTTTTCGGCGGAATGATATTAGGTATTGGGGTAGGCCTCGTGATTCGGAATGGGGGAGCTTTAGATGGGACAGAAATTCTCGCCCTTGTGATAAACAAAAAGGTTCCATTTTCAGTCGGGCAAATCATTATGATGATGAACATCTTTATTTTAGGTGCTGCAGGCTTTGTCTTTAGTTGGGATCGCGCCATGTATTCGCTGTTAGCCTATGTCATCGCTTCTAAAGCTATCGACGCTGTAGTTGCGGGTCTTGAAGAAACAAAATCGGTTTGGATCATTAGTGATGTGGCTGAAGAAATTGGCGATGCCGTAAATGATCGCTTAGGTCGTGGTGTTACCTATTTAAAAGGTCAAGGTGCCTATACTGGAGACGATAAAAAGGTAATCTTTAGTATTATTTCAAGGTTGGAAGAATCCAAATTAACTACTATAGTGGAGGATATTGATCCTTCGGCATTCCTGGCGATAGCGGACATTTCTGAAGTGCGCGGTGGACGGTTTAAGAAACGAGATATTCATTAACGTACATGAAAAGTAAAAAGGATCTGCACACTCGTCAGATCCTTTTAAAAATTATTAATGTCCTATTTCAGCGTCATCAACATGCTTAACATGTTGATTGTTGACTATGATAAAGAGAACGGAAATAAGTACAAAACCTCCCCCGACAATGAAAGGGACGGAAGGATTATAAATTTCAGCAAGTTTTCCAGCCATAAAAGGTGCAATGGCACCGCCGATAAACCGGAGGAAGCTGTAGGCAGCAGATGCGGTGGAGCGCTCCACAGGTGCTGCATTCATCACTGCGGTTGTAATCAATGTATTATTGTTCCCCAGTAATGCCCCGGCGGCAATAACGGCAGCAATGATCACCCATTGTGTTGATGTCCAGATACCCATTGCAAAAAGGAGCAGGGCAAACAAAATTAACATGGCGCACATCGATTTTACTGTTCCAAACCATTGCTGGAGCTTTGGTGCCATGAAAACAGAAGTAACAGCCAACAAAATGCCCCAGCCAAGGAACACAAACCCTAGTCCGTGCTCATCTAATCCCATAACGAAAGGTGCATAGGCTAGCAAGGTGAAAAAACCAAAGTTGTATAGGGCTGCTGTGATCCCGAAAATTAGCAGTGAGCGGTGTTTTAAGGCACGGAATGGATCTAATAAAGATGTTTTTTGTTGTTTCGTATTTTGTTGTGCGGTCTTTGGCATTAATAAAAATAACCCGATAAACGCAACGACCATCAATGTGGCGACACCAAGGAATGGCCCTCTCCATGACATGGCCCCTAACCAGCCGCCAAGCAGCGGTCCAACTGATATTCCCAGCCCAATTGCTGCTTCATATAGAATAATCGCTTTTGCAGTACCGCTGTTTGAAAGGGAAACAATAGCGGCTAATGCTGTTGCAACAAATAAAGCGTTACCTAATCCCCATCCGCCCCGAAGGCTGACAAGTGTCCAAATGCCGTTTGAAAGGCCTCCAAGTGCAGAAAATATTGCAATAATTACAATACCTGCAAGGAGTGTCCACTTAATCCCAAGTCTGGATGAAATCATTCCAGTTATGAGCATGGCCACTGCCATCACAGCATTATAGCTGGTGAAAAGCAATGTAACTTGACTATGGGATGCATGCAATTGTTCAGCAATTGCCGGCAAAATCGGGTCAACAAGACCAATCCCCATAAAAGCAATGATACAGGCGAAAAAAACTGCCCATATAGCTTTTGGCTGTGCGAATAAACTTCCTTTTATTTCTGGAGCTGAAGTAATTTTTGAGGCTGAAGACTCTATAGATGGTTGTGTTGATGACATTAACATTTCTCCTTTATAAAAATTTTTTTAATGGTTGTATGATACAATTAAATAGTATACTTGTATTATACAACTATTTTCCACTACGTCAATAGTGTTTTCTGTCTAGTCACTTTTGTCCTTTTATAAAACCATGAATAATTATGTTATGATAGTTTTAAGAAAACGTTTAACAGTGAGGTAATGAAGACATGTATGAACAAGCTTTGGAAATGATTGAACTGGAACTGGCAATCTTAATACGGCGAACCACCGCCGTTACAACCAATAAAAAGATTTGGAAACTTGACAGGTCTGCCTATTTATTGCTCCGCCGGATAGCTACAAAAGGGGCAGTAGGAGTTAAGGTTTTGGCCGGTGAGTTCGGATTAGATATTTCCACCATAAGTAGACAAGCAGCTGCTTTAGAGCACAAGGGTTATTTGCATAGAATACCTGATCCATTAGACGGAAGGGCGTATTCTTTTCAAATTACGGAACTGGGAACAAAAGAATTAAAAGAACATAAACAGGCACGATTGGACAGGATAGCTGAACTAATACATGACTGGCCTGAAGAGGAACGGAAAGTTTTTGGACAACTGTTAAAAAAATTTAATCAGGCTCTTCTTTAAAATGACGCTAGAAAAAAAGGAAGCTGTACAAGCTTCCTATCTTGCTGCAATTAAAGCAGCAAACTGATTTATAGTGGTGGAGTATGAAATCCGAACACGATGCATTAAGAGCTTTTCATCCTGCTGGTCTCGCTCAATAAATTGACCAGGCTTCGTTGTTGTGGCAAACGTATAATATTTTTTTGTTTCTGCTACAACCCTTTCATTAAAATGACCAAATGGATAGGCAATAGCAATAACTGGCTTTCCGGTTATTTGTTCAAGTTTTTCCTTTGATGTCTTTAACTCTTCTTCAAAGTTCGTGATTGTCGGCAGATCAGCATGTGACATCGTGTGGGATTGGATAGAAAAAATACCGGAATTGACCATCTCCTTTAGATCCTCCGTAGATAAAGAGGCGTCATTGCCAATATTACCTGCAATCATATATTCCGTTGCTGCAGGGTGGAATTGATCATCCTGCAATTCCTGCAGAATCCGAAAAGCATTCAGATTGTTTTTCATTCCATCATCGAATGTGACTAGAATCGGCTTGTCCACTTTATTCACTTCATCCCAGTGTTCGAATGTAAGGAGAGTGTATCCGTTTTCCTTTAAATAGCGCATCTGTGCCTCGAAATTTGCAGGAGTAACGAATAATTCTTTAATCCCATATCCATTATAGTCGTCAATCGCATGATACATTAAGATGGGCACATGCTTTTGCAAGGTGAATGACGATTTTGAAAGTAGTTCCTGCGTTCCATCTTCATATACACCGTACGCCTCAACTTGATACTCGCCGCGTTGGCCCAGAAATTCCTTTGTATCAATGACATACGAATAGTCATTTTCTTTTTGAATGGACGAGTATGTCCTTACACCATCTCGGCCGTCAGCAGTACGCCAAATATGGTATTGAACCTCAGAAACATCATTTCTTCTTTCTATTGTTGTGAATGTAACTCTAGTAGAATCAAAAGTAATTGGGGATATCTCAATACTTGCTTTAGGTTTGAAGGTAGGTATTGTTTTATAATCTGGCGATACCTTACTATATCCCCTTTTCATTTCTGTAGGTGATATCGGCTGGTTTACTGCCTTATCACTTGCATTTGCAACCTTTAAGCTGCAGCCTGAAAGAAATAATGTGAAAAATAGAGCGAAAAAAAGTAGTTTATCCATTATTGTCATCCTTGTAAATTAGTAATCACGCAGAATATCATACCACTTACAACTGCTGAAGAAAAGACTCCCTTAGGTGGCTGTTACCTAATTTTTTGCAAAAGAACTTATTACAAGTTTGCGTTATTAATGAAAAATTATTGAAGCGAAATCTTGGATTTGTATGTAAAAAATAACATTTGCTCAAATCAAATACGGAAATTATTCGGTTATTTCTGTTGCTCTCGAAAAGTTTTTTACATTAATAAGGAATTAACAGTGAAAAGGAAGACAGAAAAGAATTAAACTGATATTATTTGTGTGGGAATCAATTTCTATTACTTCACTATTGTGTACTTAAATAAGTAGATGGGAGAAATTAAGCAAATGGACACAAAACGAATCGAACAAGACTTTTTAGGAAAAAAAGAGATACCGGCAGATGTGTATTATGGGATCCAAACACTAAGGGCAGTCGAAAATTTTCCGATTACTGGCTATCGCATTCATGGAGAGTTAATTAAGGCACTCGCGATGGTAAAAAAAGCTGCGGCAATTGCCAATATGAATACAAAGCAGTTGTACAGCGGGCTTGGTGAGGTCATCAGTAAGGCAGCTGATGAAATCATCGCGGGTAAATGGAATGACCAATTCATTGTTGACCCAATCCAAGGCGGTGCAGGGACATCGATGAATATGAATGCGAACGAGGTAATTGCGAACAGAGCGCTTGAATTGCTTGGCCATGAAAAAGGGGCCTACATGCATTTAAGTCCTAATTCCCATGTGAATATGTCACAATCGACAAATGATGTATTTCCTACAGCTATACATATTGCCACACTTAAGTTACTTGAAAAATTACTTGATACCATGGAATATATGCACAAGGTTTTTAAGGAAAAGGCGAAACAGTTTGAAAACGTTATCAAAATGGGGCGTACCCATCTTCAAGATGCCGTTCCGATTCGTCTTGGCCAAGAATTTGAAGCATACTCTCGTGTGCTTGAACGAGATATCAAGCGTATTTCGCAATCTCAATTTCATTTATATGAAGTAAATATGGGAGCAACGGCAGTAGGTACGGGTTTAAATGCAGACCCTAAATATATTAAGGATGTCGTCAAACACTTAGCGGACATTAGCGGACTTCCACTTGTTAATGCGGAACATCTTGTTGATGCTACACAAAACACCGATGCCTATACCGAAGTTTCGGCTTCATTAAAGGTATGTATGATGAATATGTCCAAAATTTCCAATGACCTCCGAATGATGGCTTCTGGCCCGCGAGCAGGTCTTGCAGAAATCACCCTGCCGGCGCGCCAACCGGGTTCTTCCATTATGCCGGGTAAAGTGAACCCTGTTATGCCTGAGCTTATCAATCAAATTGCATTCCAGGTGATTGGAAACGATCATACCATTTGCCTCGCATCTGAAGCAGGTCAGCTAGAATTAAACGTTATGGAGCCCGTATTGGTGTTTAACTTGCTCCAATCAATCAGCATTATGAACAACGGATTCCGTTCATTTACTGATCATTGTCTTGCGGGGATAGAAGCAAATGAAGCGCGGTTAAAAGATTATGTAGAAAAAAGTGTTGGGATTATCACAGCTGTAAATCCTCATTTAGGATATGAAGTGGCGGCACGAATTGCTAGAGAAGCCACAATAACAGGAAAATCAGTACGTGAATTATGTTTGAAGTACGATGTATTAACAGAGGAAGAGTTAGACCTTATTTTGAATGTTTATGAAATGACCAAGCCTGGAATTGCAGGCGCAGCTCTTTTAGATCGTGACTAATAGCGCGAATATTACTTTAATAAAGTCCTCATTCCATTATTTATTTGGAGTGAGGACTTTTCTATTCTTTAATATAGTTTTTTGTTTAACAGCCTAAAGATCTTCAAGGCTAATTGAATTTGCAGCAATTCCTCAGAATTTTTAAGATCAGTATTTAAAATTTCTTTGATTTTCTCAATTCTGTAGATTAGTGTATTCCTGTGTAAGAACATCGCTTTCGCTGTTTCACTTATATTAAGATTATTTTGAAAGTAGTTCTCCAACGTGGTGATATAACTTGTCCCGTGAAGTTGATCATGCTCATAGATCTTTCCGAGACGTTTCATGAAGAAGTCCTCTAATTCCATGTCTTTAATATTACTGTCCAAAAAGTGATAGATGGAATGATCCTCAAAATGAGAGACTCCACCTCGGGTATCAAACTTTTGCATCAGTCTAATCGACTCATTTGCTTCAGCAAAACTTTTGTGAAGTGAATGAATAGTTTCGTACTGTCTGCCAATTCCAATTAAAAAGGTTGTATTATTTATTTGTTTCGTTAGTACACGATAAAGATCATTACCGTACTGTTTTGCTTCATTTATGGGAATGGCTGGTCTATTATCATTTTGTCCTACCAAAATGATAATGTGATTGTTTCGATAAAAGGATGTAACCTCTCCATTTGCTAATTTTGCATGTTCATAAACTAAATCCACACATTTTCTTGCTATATTCTCCAATTGAACCTTTCTCGCCACCAAATCCTCATAGTGTTCAAGCTGTTTCGATTCAAAATTGAGCACCATACAATAATACTTATATTGTGTATTTAAGCCATGTAACTCGCTTAAGGTTTGTATGGATTCACTTGAAGTTATCTTTCCTGTTAGCAAATCATCAAAGAAATCCTGCCTGATTTTTAACTTTACTTCCTCAATTTCCTTCGCTTTGATCATTTCGAGAGCCATAATCGTGGATGCTTGCTCAAGAATGATATAGTCAAACTCCGTAAGTTCCTTTACAGTTTGCCAAACAACAATATACCCATAAAGATAATTAGCAACAGCGACAGGCAAAATGCGGCATTTGATTTCCATGGCTTCCAAATAATAAATCCGTTTTATGGACTTCTTCATTTCACTAAGATGATCGGGGATGGAATCTATGAAATCCTGATTGAATACAGGCCTATTTTTTATTAAATCAAAGCAGTATGAAAGTGGTACCTTGTTATCTATATGCTCAGTGAAATGCAGCAATTTCCACTCTTTATCAACAAAAATGATTGGATTATTGATGGTTTCGGATAACAAAGAAGAAATTCTTTCGATGCCGCCGCCTTCAAGTGTAATCCTAAAAAATAAATTATGCATGTCTAACGTTTTTCGGTTCAATAAATCATATCTTCCTGATGCTTTTTCATTAATAATCGAGATAACTCGGGACAGGGTATATTCAAAAGGCAGCTCTATTAACGGCAATCCATACTTATTTGCTTGGTCAATCATATTTTGCGGGAGTTTATCAAAGTAGCGCTTCATTTTCACAACAAGTCCGGCGCAATTAATTTCGGAAAGCTCCTTAATAATCCTATTTTGAAGTTCTTCGTTTTCTATAAAAATAAATCCAGTTGATAATAGCAATTCATTAGGAGAAAGCCAATCAAATGCACCTGGGTTTTCAATAATATTTACTATTGAAATTTCATTATCGATTCCTTTTTCTCCAGCAATAATTTTTATTCCGTCAATCGCTTTAATATTAAATAGGTCTTTAACGGTAAGCAAAGTTTCTCACTCCTTTGTCAAAATTTTATCACAATCCTTTGTATATGTTGCACAAATGAACCCTTATCTTTTTGGATTCATTAAACGATGACCGTATTATGCATTATATCTAAAATAATCGTGTAAGGTATTAAGTTTGTCAACTAAAGGAGGTTCAATCTTATTAAATTAGATTAGACGATAAAACAGTCTAGGTCTAAGAGGTGTCTTACGTGAAAAAAACAGTATCTGGTGATGTTGATTTTATTAAACGAATGAATCATTCAAAGTTTAGTGGTATCGTGCATAGCACATTTAATCGGACATTTAATATTTATTGTTTTGAAAATGGCGAGCTATACACCATAGCCTGCAGAGAAATAGATAATGGTCCGAATACATTAATAATTGATGTAGGTAATGTAAGTTTCATGGGGATAGAAGTGAATGACCGGGTATTCGTTGAAAATGATACCTTTAACATTGGTAATAAACTTTCCGTATCTCTTGATCATGCAGCTAGGTGGGAAAGCGTGATTCCTACTTTTCCATCCAATGTAGAAAACTTGAAGCAAAATGTTGCAAGAATGAAGGATTGTATCGACATGTATGGTAAAGGCGGCGGTATGAAAAAACACGTTTTAAAACAGACCCCATTTGAAGCTGAAATGTCAACTATGCTTGAAAAACGAAAGAATTTACTTTTGGACGAATTAGTAAGCAATCGAATGACGAATGCTTTGCAGCATGCTGTTTCGCTTATAGGTCTTGGACCTGGATTAACTCCTTCAGGGGATGACTTTTTATCAGGGTTATTCACCATTTTTAATATGAAAAACAGCCCTTTCTATGCAAAACGCTCATTTTGTGAAGATGTACTAATGAATGCAAAAGCACTAACGAATGATATTAGCTACATGGCTATGAAAAAAGCATCAAATGGTAAAGTGAGAGAGTCTATCATCTGTTTACTCGACTCCTTAATAGCCGGGAATGAGGAAGACTTAATTCTCTCTTTAAATAAAGTATTAAACATAGGTTCTTCATCCGGAACAGATATTGCAGTAGGACTTGTATGCGGGCTGGAGGCCAATATTAGAGCAGGAGGTAAACTATGACTGTACAAGCGTTGATTAAACCAAATACGTATTTTGATTCAGTGTCTTTAATGTCACTTTCAACGAAAGCGAATCAAATTGATGGTGTTGAGCAGGCCATTATTGCAATGGGTACTGAAATGAATAAAGAGGTAATGAAGAATGTCGGATTAATGACTCCGGAAGTGGAGGAAGCCAAAACAAGCGATCTTATTATTGTCGTAAAAGCGGCAACAGATGAGCTTTGCGAAAGCGCTTTCGAAGGCATTAATGAATTATTTACGAAAAAGAATACTTCTAAAGGTAAAAGTGAAGTGAAATACTCAACAATCTCATCAGCAGCTCAAAGTAATCCTGATGCAAATTTAGCTATTATCGCTGTGAATGGGGCTTATGCAACATGGGAAGCAAGAAAGGCTCTTGAAAATGACTTAAATGTCATGATGTTCAGTGACAATGTCAGAATTGAAGATGAAATTGAATTAAAACAAATAGCACATGAAAAAGGCTTATTGATGATGGGGCCAGACTGTGGAACAGCGATTATTGGCAATGTGGCCCTCTGTTTTGCAAATGCCGTAAGAAAAGGAAACATCGGGATTGTAGCTGCATCTGGAACGGGAAGCCAAGAGGTAAGTGTCCGCATTCACGAATTTGGCGGCGGGATTACACAGCTAATTGGAACCGGCGGCAGAGATCTTAAAGAAGAAGTGGGCGGAATCATGATGCTTGACGGCATCCAGGCACTTGAAGACGATGAAGCGACAAAAGTCATTGTTCTTGTCTCCAAGCCGCCTGCACCAAGTGTGGAAGAGAAAGTATTAGCGAAAATTAAAACATGTAAAAAACCTGTAGTTGTCTGGTTTGTTGGCGGCGATGAAGGAAAGATCACCGAGGCCGGAGGCCATTTTGCGAAAATGTCAAAAGAAGCAGCGCTAAAAGCAGTCTTGCTCGCTGGCGCTGACGAGAGCAAGCTTAACAAACGTGCGTTAAACATTCCTCTTATCGAAGAAGTTCGTACAAAACTAACGGCGGAACAGAAATATATTCGCGGGCTATTCAGCGGTGGAACTCTTTGTGATGAAGCTATGCATGCAGCTATGGAGAAATTCGACAATGTCTACAGCAACATTCAAAGAAATCCAGAGTATCGTTTGAAAGACAGATATACAAGCCAAGAGCACACATTTATCGACTTCGGTGATGATGAATATACACAAGGCAAGCCGCATCCAATGATTGATCCTTCTACTCGTCTTGAAAGATTTATGCAAGAAGCAAAGGATCCATCGGTTGGCGTCATTGTGATGGACTTTGTATTGGGTTATGGCGCACACGAAGACCCGGTTGGGGCATTTCTTCCAGCAATGATTGAAGCAAAACAGCTGGCTGAAGAAGAAGGAAGACATTTGGAAATTATCGGATATGTTCTTGGAACAGAATTAGATCCTCAAGATCTTGATGAACAAATTAATAAGTTATTAGCTGCAGGCGTCACACATGCAAGCAGCAGTCAAAACGCCGGCCTATTAGCTAGAGAATTTGTTGTGAAGGGAGAATAGCTATGAGTAGAATTAACGATCTTTTTAAAAGTAAACCACATGTAATTAACGTAGGAATAGAGTCTTTTAAAGAAGATTTATCACAACAAGGTGCTGAAGTTATTCATTTAGAATGGACACCGCCAGGAAGAGGAAACCCTGCATTAATTGATGCCCTTGATAAGCTTGAAAATCCTGCAATAATGGAAAAAATTGAAGAAGCGAATAAGTTAGCGGTTGAAAGAATCATTAATTCGCAACCAGTGTTAATTGGATACGATCAAGCGATTAATTGTGTACCTGGAATGACGAAAACAACGATTCTTCATGCGGGGCCTCCTATTACTTGGGATAAAATGAATGGGCCGATGAGGGGCGCAGTTACCGGTGCAATCGTATTTGAAGGATTAGCAAAGGATATTGAAGAAGCGGCTGAGCTTGCAGCATCTGGCGAAATTACGTTTTCACCATGTCATGAACACAATTGTGTAGGTTCCATGGCTGGCGTTACATCTGCTTCGATGTTTATGCACATTGTTGAAAACAAAACATATGGAAATATTGCTTATACCAACTTAAGTGAACAATTATCTAAAATCCTTCGTATGGGTGCGAATGATCAAAGCGTTATTGATCGATTAGTGTGGATGCGCGATGTATTTGGTCCAATCCTAAGGGATGCTATGAAACTAAATCCGAACGGTATCGATTTACGTTTGATGCTAGCACAAGCACTTCACATGGGCGATGAGTGCCACAACCGAAATGTTGCGGGAACAACTCTTTTAATTCAGGCATTGACTTCGTACATTTTACAAACGGATTATACAATCGAGCAGAAGAAAGAAGTATTTGAGTTTGTTGCCAGCAGTGATTATTTCTCTGGCCCAACTTGGATGGCGATGGCTAAATGTGCGCTTGATGCTGCTCACGGCATTGAAAACAGTACAATCGTTACGACAATGGCCCGTAATGGTGTGGAATTTGGAATCCGCGTGAGTGGAATGGCAGGTAACACATGGTTTACTGGTCCAGCTCAAAAAGTTGTCGGCCCAATGTTTGCAGGTTACAAGCCGGAGGATTCCGGTCTTGATATCGGTGACAGTGCGATTACTGAAACCTATGGCATCGGCGGCTTTGCGATGGCAACGGCTCCTGCGATTGTAGCGTTAGTTGGCGGAACAGTAGAGGATGCTATTGGTTATTCAACGCAAATGAAGGAAATCACGACCACTGAAAATCCTAATGTAACCATTCCATTGCTTGATTTCATGGGTATTCCAACTGGGATTGATGTTCGAAAGGTTGTGCAAACGGGAATTATGCCAATCATTAATACTGCTATTGCCCATAAAGAGGCTGGTATTGGAATGATTGGTGCGGGTATTACCCATCCTCCAGTTGAAGCATTTGAAAAAGCATTGTTAACTTTAACAGAAAATATTCATTAAAAAAACTCGTTTAGGGAAGAATAGAAAGCCCAGTGTATTAATGGTCTGCAGTTCTTCCCTAAATACTTTTTTTCTAAATGCTAAAGTGGCAAATGAGAATAGGAGAGAATTTAAATGGAGAATAAATCCATAAACATGGATCTTATCTATGCAAGTGAACTGGGTGAAGTTGAAGGTTTACAAAGACTTTTGCATGAAGGTGCAAGCATTGATTTTAAAGATGAGAATGGCCGGACAGCCCTAATGGCTGCGACACAAAAAAACAATAAAGCAGCGGTGAAATTGTTACTAGAAGCCGGCAGTGACGTAAACACAAGAGATATTACCCAACTGACGCCGTTTATTTGTTCAGGAGCAAATGGATTCCATGAAATCCTAAGTTTGATGCTGAATTTTGGTGCGGATCTAAAAAGTGTGAACCGATTTGGCGGCACCGCATTATTACCTTCAAGTGAGAAGGGTTATCTAAAAACTGTTCAAGTATGTTTAGATGCGGGAGTTCCAGTAAATCATGTAAACAATTTAGGGTGGTCCGCGCTGTTAGAATCCGTCATTTTGGGTAATGGAGGCCGTTTATACTCGAATATTATCGAAGTGCTTGTCGAAGCTGGTGCAGACGTAAATCTACCGGATCGAGACGGAAAAACTTCTTTGCAGCACGCTATAGAACTAAAACATGACAGGGTTGTGAAAATTCTCAACAGGGATATCACAGAAGAAAACGAAGTCATTCAGTCAATTAAAAAACTTTATCAGGAAAATAAGTATGAGGATGCAATTACGGTAATCAATCAAGCTTTTGAAAATGATCCAAGTAATCTTGATCTCTACTTTTATAAGGGATATTGCTTACAAGAATTAAAGAAATATGTAGAGGCACTTAATGAGTACAACAAGGCATTAGCATTAAATTTACATGATTTGGATTTCTATTTCTATACAGCTAATTGTTTGAGATTAATGAACAAGCCTGAAGAAGCACTGGCTGAATATGATAAGGCTAGTGAACTTAATCCTAATGAGACATTTTACCGTTATCACAAATCCAATTATTTAAGAGAATTGGGAAAACATGAAGAAGCAGTGAATGAAATGAATAAGCTTCTTTCAATGCAGCCGCATCGTTATGATTTTTCCTTTCATAAGGCAAATAGTCTCAGATCATTAGGCAAACATCAGGAAGCAATAGAAGCTATAGAGAATGCGATTGAACATGACCCATCCAATCCTTTATATCATCTGCATAAAGAACAGTCGATTGAATTATTAAAGAAATAGGAAGAAAAGAGAGAAAAGAGATAGGAGAAATCATAGTGGAAAAATTAGTTATCGTCGCTATCGGGGGAAATTCGTTAGTTAGAGAAGATGGAAGCGGCTCTGTTCAAGAACAATATGAAGCTGTAACTGAAACAGCAGTAAATATTGCTGATATGGTTGCGGAAGGCTTCCAAGTTGTTGTCACACATGGAAATGGGCCTCAAGTAGGTTTTGGTCTTAGAAGATCTGAAATTGCAAATAAAGTAGCGGGTATGCCAGTGGTACCTCTAGTAAATTGTGGTGCGGATACTCAAGGCGGGATTGGCTACCAAATTCAACAAGCGTTAATTAATGAGTTTGCTAGAAGAGAGATTAACAAAAAAGTAGCAACCGTTATTACTCAGGTTGAAGTTAGCAGTGATGATCCTAACTTTAAAAATCCAACTAAGCCAGTAGGTTCATTTTTTACTCTCGAGCAAGCGGAAGAAATGAAGAATGAACATCCAGATTGGATTTTTATCGAAGATTCTGGCCGTGGTTATCGAAGAGTGGTGCCTTCTCCAAAACCAATTAATATTGTGGAAAAGGATTCTATTAAAACATTGATTGAAGCAGGTTTTGTTGTTATTGCTGTAGGGGGCGGCGGAATTCCTGTCGTTAAGAATGCCGATCATACGTATGAAGGCATTGATGCTGTTATTGATAAAGATTTTGCAACTAGCCTATTGGCAGAACAAGTTCAAGCGGAAACGTTAATTATTACAACGGGTGTTTCAAGAGTGTGTATCAATTTTGGAAAACCTAATCAACAAGCTCTTGAAAAAATTACTGTTAAGGAATTGAAACAGTATGCCGCTGAAGGACACTTCCCTCCAGGCAGTATGCTTCCTAAAGTTGAAGCAAGTTTGAGTTTCTTGGAGAACGATGGCTTAAGGGTAATTATTACCGATCCTGAAAGTCTAAAAGATGCCATCGTTGAAAAGGCAGGTACGCATATTATCAATTTGAAATAATTGATTACGACTACGGCAGTAGGAGGAGAAAGAATAGTAAGAGTACTTGATAGATTTGGGCAGAAATTCTCATCTATTGGCTGAGTTGTATTGGAAAATAATACATTTTTTAAGGAGAAATTTACATGGGGAATATATCTTTATGGAAAAAAGGGGACTTTGCGGCTTCCTTCGGTTTGTTCGTTAATGTTTTGACAGACTTTTTGGTTATGATCGCATTATTAATTGGTGTAGTTGGTATGCCAAAAGAGTTTATTTTTAAACAAATTGTTCCTGGCTTTGGATTTGCTGTCCTTCTATCTGGCCTAGTTTTTGCTTATTTTGCATATAAATTAGCTAAGAAAACAGGTAGAAAAGATGTTACCGCACTACCGTCAGGCTCTAGTTCACCTGGTATTTTTCTTATCGTATTTGTGATTATGCTTCCACTATATCATCAAACAAAGGATGCTGCTTTCACAACAACAGTCGGTGTGCTTTGGTGCTTCTTTGAGGCTACCATGCTAGTAATAGGTGCATTCCTGGGTGATATTCTTAGAAAGTTCGTCCCAAGAACTGTATTGCTTTCAGCCTTGGCAGGTTTGGCATTTGTATTCTTGGGTATGAACCCAATGCTGCAATCTTTTGAAATGCCTGTAGTGGCATTTGTTGCTATTATCATTATTTTCATGAATTGGTTAAGTAAACATCCAATATTGAAGAAAATACCTACGGGTTTATTATTGATCGTAATTGGAACTGCAATTGCTTGGATATTTGGATATCAAAGTCCTGCTGCGGTTACTGAAGCTCTAAAATCATTTGGCTTCAATCCTCCTATGTTGCATTTAAATGGGCTTTTCGACCATTTTGACGCTGCTCTGCCATATTTATTAACTGCTGTACCTCTAGGGTTGGCAAACTACATTTTTAATCTGGAAAACGTTGAAGCTGCTGCTGTTGTTGGTGATGAATACAAAACTAGAGACGTTATGCTTACAAACGGTATTGTTTCTGCAATAGGTGGCCTTTGTGGGAACCCATTCCCAGTAACAGTATATGTAGGTCATGCTGGTTGGAAAGAAGTTGGTGCAGGTATAGGCTATTCTATTGCTAGCTCTGCTGCAATATTCATATTATCGATTTTAAGTCTTATGGGTCTGTTGCTAGCTGTTATCCCAATTGCGGCTATTGTTCCGATGCTCGTGTTTATTGCGATTGTAACAGGGCATCAAGCTGTCAAAAACAGTCCGCAATTTGAAGTCCCAGTAATATTTGTATGTTTCTTCCCGTGGGTTGCTACTTGGGCACTTACTGCTGTTAATAATGCAATTTCAGCTACAGGTATGTCGGTGGGGACTGCTGCCGATCAAGTTTCTCCACTTGCCCTGCACAATGCTGGACTTTTCTACGATGGCTTGGTTGCTCTAGGTAATGGTGCTCCTATTACTAGTGTTCTTTGGGGTTGTATAGCGATATTTACTATCCGTAACACGCCTATTGGAGGCATAGTAGCTGCTGTGCTAGGGGCCGTTTTAACTTTTGTTGGTGCAATTCATACAAGCACTATCGGAATTGCACAACCAACTGCTATGCCTTTCGTTTGGGGATATCTACTAATTGCAGGATTTTTAGCATATAAACACTATGTAAATAAGAAAGAAAACATTGGTCCTGTAACAGAGTAAAAATGAAAATTCAATAAAATAAGAAGGCTGTTTTCGTAAAGAATGTTTTTATTAACCACGGTTACCCCAAAAAAGTCACTAATTTGGTGTGAAATTACACATATTAGCAAGTTAATATGATATATCGGCGATTTTTTTAAGTTTATCGGCGAATTTTCGATTTTATCGGGAATCTAAAATAGCAACAAACTTTTAGAAAAGAGCAAATAAGAAACACCAAATTTAGCTAATTTGTATAAGCAAAACTAAGGAGGATCTTTACTATGGATTTTATGAAATTAGCTGCAGATGCAACAATAGTTGGTATGGCCAACAAAGTAGGTGGACCATTTGGTGCAACGATTGTCCGATGTGATGAAGTGATTGCGGCAGTAAGCAACACTATGATGAGAGATACTGATCCTTCTGCACATGCTGAGATGGTTGCTGTAAGAGAAGCCTGTAAAAAACTAGGAACAATGGATTTATCAGATTGCGTTGTATATGCTACCTGTGAGCCATGTCCAATGTGTGTATCTGTCATGATTTGGGCAGGTATCAAGGATGTATACTACTGCAGCACAAGAGATGACGCTGCTGAGCATGGTTTTTCTGACATCCACCTGCGCAAATATTTAGCTGGTGAAGACGATGGTGTCATTAACATGGTAAAAGTAGAAGATAGAGAAGACTGTGATCATCTCTGGAAGCACTTCCACGAATTAAACAAGTAAATCAATTAATCAATAAAGTCCAGACTGTCATTGACAGTGCTGGACTTTTTCGTTATTTCGCAAGATGAGTGTGGAGGAAGTCAATGACCTGTTTAAGGGCATTTTGGACAACCGGATTATGGAAATCTTTATCAAATACATGCTCGCCATTATGAATGGTAATTAACTTTGCTTCGACCGCTTCTTTTTTAATGGCCGCCCTCATAAAAACAGCCTGTTCATATGGAACATCAGTATCCTTGGTCCCGTGTAATAGGAGTGTTGGCGGATAGTCACTAGTTATATTGTAAATTGGACAATACTTCTTGAGTTCCTCTTTATTTCCTTCCGGATGGATGCCTGTGATTTCTTCGATCCAAGTACCATGCTGTCTTGCATGCACATAGAGGAGAAACCGCTGCTCTACAGAAGCCTCTGTAATTGTCTGATCCGACACAAGGGATGCAGCAACATCTTTAGGGACAATGTCCTTTTGACGGTAATAACTACTAGGGGCAGTTGCCCACCCTCCAAGGATGTCGCCATATCCATAGAAAGAGACGATTGCTCGCGGTTTTGAATTAAATGTACCTGTACAAAGGGCAAGGAACCCGCCTGCGGAACTGCCTACTACAGCAATTCTTCTTAGATCAATAGAGAATTGCTTTGGTCCTTCTAATTCTAACCAATGAAGAGCGTCATGAATATCCTCAAGGATGTCTGGCAGTTTTGTTCTGGGCGCCAGCCGATAGTCAATCGAAAACAAGGCAATCCCATTATCCGTGTAGAGTTTTATCATTTCTTCATTGATCTCTTCTCTTGTTCCCCAAACAAGGCCGCCCCCATGAATAAATATGGCAACCGGAGCATGGTCGTGGTTAGTCCGATAAAAATCGCCTTTAATTTCATAATGTTCATCTTTCTTATACACAACTGTTTTTTTCAAATGATATTACACGTCCTATCAAAATGGTTAATACAAGATGTTATTTATTTATATCTAGTTTAACAAATGCAGGGGTGCAATTCATTAAATATACAACAAAATAACCAACCAAATTTTCCTTGCTTATGACAAATTTTGTACAAACTCCTTTGTATAACATGCCTAAATGATTACCATTCTTTTTGGTGGTTGTAGACGATGAATAAATAGACACTTCTGCTTAGATAAACAAAGAAACCGCAATAGTTATAAGACTAGGCGGTTTCTTTGTTTATCTCTCCTTCTTTTTATCACTTTTTCCTTCCTTTAATGTGCGGTAAATTTGCGTATGCATACTTCCCTGAGCAGTGTTTTCCAAGAAAAAAGGACCGATGAGCTCTAGATATTCATCATCTTCAAACATTTTTTTATTTTGTAATTCCATTTCTGCTAAACCTTCGTATGTTGAAAGTAGTGCGTAAGTATGGTCCTCCCCGGAAATAGGTGTCAATATCTCTACCTTGTGGTCATAATTTTCATTTCTGAATTTTTTAATTTCCTTTAAATTTTCAATTCCTTCTTTGAATTTCTCCTGTTTTATAATAAACGTCTGATATACATAAACAGACATTCCTGCACCTCCAAAAAATGAACAAACTTATTCATTACTATGTACTTATTCCTATTATTTATCCGTAGTTCTAAACAACCATTTTTTTTCTTTCCATTTATTTATTAAAATAAATGTGATTTTATTACTATGACAACGTGATAAAATAAAACAATGTTTCCATTTATTATTTTTTTGCAGGAAATTAGAATTAAATATGGAATTGGGGAATGTGTGAAACAAAATGTCATTTGCAAACGTCTAATAGGGTATTATTGTTAAAATATGAGAAAAGTTGGGGAAAATGAGAATGCTTACTAGGTTACTAACAATTATTTTAGCCGGTAGTTTAATAGGGTTATCAGGGTGCTCGGAACAAACAACGAAAGAAATAGAAGTGAAAGCAAAAGCATCTGAACAACAACAAGTCATTGAAAAAGAAAAAAAAGAAATGGAAGAAAAGAAAAAGGAAGAGGAGAGGAGAAAAGCGGAAGAAGCAAAACCCGTATACGTCAATATTATTGACCCCAATACAAAAAGCATTATTAAAACCTTTAATACGAAGGATTTAGGATTTGGAAAAGATGCTGAGAGGTACAAAGCGGAAATAGCAAAGTTGACCAGGGAATTAGCGAGGGGAACAAAAGAAACACCGGGGTATGATAATAGAATGATTCTTGATCGATTAGATGCAAATGGTCAGGTAATACAAGGAACACCACAAACGATTCTGAATGAAACAGACTTATCTGAAAAAATCATGCAAGCTTCTGCCAAAGGCGGGGATGTGGAGATACCATTATATGTGACTGCCAGTGGCTACAAGCCAGAGGAGGCAGCACAACTTGGAGAAGCATTGGTCGCTTCGTATACGACCTATTTTAGCAATGGGGTAGCCGGAAGAACCAAAAATATTACCTTATCAGCAGAGGCGATAAATAATGTTATTGTCGGCGTTGGAGACTCATTTTCCTTTAATACAACTGTAGGACCAAGTGATGCTGAGCATGGCTATCAGCCAGCGCCAGAACTATTAGATGGAAAATTAGTAGATGGGATTGGCGGCGGGATCTGTCAGACATCGTCTACCCTCTATAATGCGATTGACCAAGTAGCGGTAAGTTATATTGAAAAAAATAATCACTCGGCGCATGTAGGGTATGTTCCGACCGGAAGAGATGCAACCGTTTCGTATGGCGGAAAGGATTTCAGATTCAAAAATACCACAGGAGTTCCGGTGCTGTTAAAATCAATTGTAAAAAAAGGTTCCCTAACTGTAGAGGTAAGAACAGCCAAAGCCTATCAAAGTTTAATCAAAAAGAGTAAGTAATCAAGCAATAAAAAATCCCTTTCATTGAAGGGATTTTTTTTATTGTCCAGCTCCAGCGCCCTAGCGGCTAGTGTCCTTCGCTCTCCGCTCTACGATAAGTCAAGCACGAATGCGCCTCCGGCTCTTCGTGTTTCCTTTATCTCAGTTGGAGCGCTCTAGGCCATACGCCGCTGACCAGGGCGTTTACGCTTTTCTTATTGCATTTCTTCCCAATCCGTATAATGTCCGCTGCCTTGGCATCCAGGACATTCAAACGAATTAAAGTAGGCAAATTCATTATAAGGATACACGGTATAGCCCCGACCCTGACAATCAGGGCATTTTCCTTGATCCTTCATATTGGACAGATGGTTTTGGTACCTTGTCTCTTTCCATTGATTAAATGAGTTGAGTAGTCCCATTTTCTTCACCTCATCGTTTTTTCTTATTATGGGAGAAAAATGGAATTTTTATGCTTGAATGTTTTACGGAAGTATAGGGTATAGTGAAAAAAACCTTCCATTTATTATTCCTTCCTATTATATTTTTATGAAAAATGAATCATTTTTGTGATGGGTTAACTCTATTTTTTTATTTTCTGAATTGAGTACCATGGTAGATTGTTATGAGGAACGCAAAATTAGTTTTGAAAGAAGAGTACTTTTTCTCTAAATGAACAAAATAGGAGATAAAAAAAGGGGAAATAAAATGCAGCTACCGGAAAACAACACAACAACACATGAAATAAAAAAAATGATCATTTGATTAAATACTGCTTTAAATTAAGGTGAACAATAAATACAAAAAGAAAGAGGTGATATTTTGGGAACATGGAATGAACAAGCCGCACCCAATAATAATTTACCCCCGAAGACAATCAAGTCAGGTGAATTAGTAGGGAATGAAGCTAAGCATGAATTTTCAGAGGAATTATCAGATGGCGGTGAGCGTGATCAATTCATTGAAAGACAAAAGAACAATCTGAAAATGAAATAATCTCTAATGGATAGAAAGTCAGAATAACTTCTGACCTTTCTATCCATTTTTTTCTCTTTTCATCTACGAACCATTACTTTATCACTCTTCGTCCCGTAACATAATGAGTGTCATACCATGGGACAAACAATACCCTTGAAATTATACCTTTCTTTGGGTCTGTAAGAAGGAACTTCTGGTTTCCCGCATAAATGGCAGCGATGGTTGGTGTCGTTCCACCGGCAGTAGAGGAAAAGAAAATTAAGTCGCCCTTTTTTAGATTGGCTCTCGCTACATAGGATCCTTTACTTGCAAGTTGACTGACATTATTTGTGCCAAGCGTAATTCCATTTTGCTCGTAAATGTAATTCACCAATCCGCCATTTGTAAACGTATTCGTTGAAGGATTATTAACAGAATTGCTTATCGTTACATTACCCATCATTGTATAAGCACGGTTCACAATTTTATCCGCTGTAGTCAGGGGGGTGGAAGGCATATAGCTAGGGATGACCCGTCTAGCTCCCACAAAGTTTTCTGTGTAGTAAGGTTTCGCTGTCATATCCGATATAACAATGTTTTGTTGTGAATCTGCCATATGTAGAAGCTTGTTATTTCCTAAATAAATTCCAATATGATCTGCCGGATTGTTATCCGATTTGTCCACATCAAAGAAAAACAAGTCCCCTTTTTTTATCTGGTTCATTGGGACGGCGACTCCTAGTCTTAACATATAGTCTTCATTATAGGTCGCTAAATCGGCTCCATTTTGCTTAAATATATAATCAATAAACGTAGCACATGAAAATTTGTATGGATAGGTCGATTTGTATTCGGTTCGACTGTAAGTGGCTTTCCCGATTAAACTAGTCCCTGTTTTAATAATCGCATCGGCAATCTGGTCTGCTGTTTGGTTTGGACTGATAATCGGTGCAGCAGACGCTTTATCTTTTTCAAATGGGAAGCTAAAAGCTCCGGAAATTAACAAGAATACCCCCAATAAAATAAGCATGAATTTTTTCAAAGCAACATCCTCCTATTAATTTTTGATGGACCTGTTTATTGTGCAGCAATTAGTTCCCTGCTATACAAGTCAGAAATAGGAGAATTATTACGAAGGGGGGAAGTTTTCCGGACACTGAAATGGCCGCATTTTCCTAAAATGTCAATGCATAAGTTATTTCATATGTTATTTATACATACAAATATCAATATACTAAACTTCTGTCCGTTTCAAATGGATAAGCAATTGAATGTAATGTAAAAGGTTTTAAAGATTAGATAAAGGAGATTATTCAATGACATTGATAGGAATGTTACATCATCGTAAAGACCCCAAAACTGTCATAAAGTCTTATGCCTATGCGGCGGTTGCTAAAGCAGAAGGCGCAAAGTTTTTTTACTTTTCACCTGGATCAGTGAATTTTGTTAACAGTTCCATTAGAGGTCAAGTTTATGAAAACGGTAAATGGATGGAGAGAATTATGCCTTTCCCAGATGTTATCTACAATGCAGGGAGTCCTGAAAAACTGGCCAATTCTAAGGAAATTATTCAAAGATTAAAAGAAAAGATCCCTTTTACAACACATTCAATCGGAAATAAATGGAATATTAATGAGCGGTTAAAGGAAGCAAAAGAATTTTCAAACTACCTAATACCGACAGAAATTATCATAAATACGGAGCATTTCTTCAAATTTGTCACTGCATTTGAAAAGGTTGTATTTAAACCGATTGATGGAAGAAAAGGCAAAGGAATCTTTTTCATTTCCAAAAGTGAAAATGGCTTTTTAGTTAAGCTGAACACTGATAGTATGTCTTACTCGAAGCAACAACTAAACGATCTTATAGGAGAAAAGCTTTCAACAGGAACCTTTATTATTCAACCTTATATCCAATCGACCACTAAATCCGGTCAAGTGTTTGACTTTAGACTTCATGTTCAAAAGAATGGGGAAGGAAAGTGGGTGATTACCACAATCTATCCGCGAGTTGCTCCAATGGGATCAATTGTCGCCAATATTAATAATGGCGGCTTCACCAATTATTTAGATCCCTTTTTACAACAAGAATTTAAGGAAGAAGCTTTTAATATAAAACGGACGCTAGAGCATTTTTCCTTGTCATTGGCCAAGCATTTGGATGAGCTTCAAATGTTACACTTCGGTGAAGTGATTGATGAAATTGGTGTAGATGTGGGTTTAGACGAAAACTCCAAACTATGGATTTATGAGGTGAATTGGCGGCCAGGTTGTCCACCCGCTTTTTATTTAGAGTTAGATGTCGTCATCAATACGATTAGATATGCCATGTTCCTTGCAAAGAACCAACATTCCATTAAAACTAAAATAAAAGCATTAAAGCAAAAAAAAATGGAGGAAAATAAGAAGATCCCGATTATCGCCATAACAGGAAGTGCCGGTAAAACAACGACTAAAGCCTTCCTCGCATCTATATTATCGAAGAAATGGAATGTATTTGAATCAAAGGATTATTGGAATACAACAGAGCATACGAAAAAACATGCTGCGGAAATCACTCCAGCCCATGAAGCGGTTGTATTAGAGTATGGAATGGCCTATCCTGGTGTCATTACGGAACATTGCAGCATCATCCAGCCAAATATTAGTATTGTAACAAATATCGGCCTTGCCCATGTAGGAAATTTTGGTGGTGATATTACAAAAGTTGCTCATGCTAAATCTGAATTAATTCATGGAATGGATCAAAATGGAGTTCTATTTCTAAACAAGGATGATCCTAATTCCACCTTTTTAGAAACCGAACATTTCAAAGGGAAGATTATCACCATTGGGGTAAATACAGCCTCTGACTACAGAGCCTATGATATTAAATATGAAGATACTGGAATGACTTTCAAAATGAAGCTCGGAGGGCAGGAGATCTCACTGTTCATTCCTATTTTAGGGGAGCATCATGTATATAATGCCCTAAATGCCATTGCTGTTGCAGATTACTTAGGTTTCACGCCAATGGAAATCAAATTGGGACTGCTGTTTAGAAAACCGCCAAGAAGACTAACTATATATAACTGCCGTGACAATATTACACTAATTGATGATACCGTTCACTCCCACCCCCAAGGAGTACGAGCAGCAATCGATGTTCTCTCCAATATTGGAAAACATCGAAAAATAGCGATTATTGGACAAATGAGGGAGTTGGGAGATCTAAGAGAGGAAGAATATCGTAAAGTGGGAGAATATGTGTTTGATAAAGAAATTGATCTTTTAATCACATATGGTTTTCGAACAGAAGAAATTGGAGCACAAGCAAAGGCAAAAGGTTTTCCCGCTAACAACGTGTACCACTTCACCAATCGGGACCAACTACATGAATTGTTATTGAGGACTGTAAAAAAAGATGACACTATTTTGGTCAAAGGGGCTAGTAAAACAAATATGTTTGATACCGTGAAGTTTTTAGATCAAACATTTAGTTAATTTCTCTTACAGTTAACAACAGAAGAAAGGCACTGTACAATTTCTATTGTACAGTGCCTTTCTTCTGTTATTTTTGCTGCTTACGCAGCTAAAAGCTATTTACCACTTCACTTTGATCTTGTGAGTGTTCTATATTTATATGGTACTAATCTAATTTTTTGATGACAATAGAAGCGTTTACGTTTGCTTGAGTGCCTCCTATCGGAGTAGCAAGTCCAACTGCTGCAGCAGAAGAGTGATTTCGAAGAGTAAGAACATCACCGGCTCCTATCGTGAATATAGCTTGTCCGTTGTTTTGCTGAGTTCCTGCACCTGAAGCATATATGGTTCCCGGAACCAGGTTTCCATTTAAAAATAACGCAAATTGATTCGGTTCTGTACCTGACACAGAGAAAGTAACCTCATAAATACCAGCATCAGTAATTAGAATCGAAGGGGAACCGGGAGCATGCGTAATTCCAGCTGTGAGAAAGCCATTTGTATCAAAATTAACATCCGCCTCTATCGCAACAGTTTGAGCAGCTAAGTTGTAAATATAGGCTAATTCGGATAAACAGTCACAAGGAATAATAATACCCATAATAACACCTCCTTTCAACTTTATTATTACAGTATATTAATGAGGTGTCATTTTAGCTTGTGCTATTAAATGAAATGGATGAAAAAAATTATTAAGTTAGTTGTATTAATTATTTTTGATATTGCATTCAAAATCTTTGACTTCTTCGAGGATAAAAGATAAGTGAACAAAACGTTAAATTTTAATGTTAAAAAGCCACAATTTTTATATAAAAAACGTGGCTTTTATTTGTTTATTTAATTGATGTGATTTTGATGCTATTTTTATTTTTTGTCCCTCAGAAGAGAACCCGTTACACATTACCGATGTCCTTTTTGTGATTTGGGAAAATCGTAATTCCATTTTATTCCTCTACTAAATGGAACTTAATCTCGTCTGCAGCACTTTTTGCGCGCTTTTTAGCTTCTTCCAAACTTGCCCCTGTTGCAATCACGTAGGCATATCTATGACCCATTGATAATGGCGGTGTTAACTTAGTTCCCTTTTTAGGCTTCACGTAAACTTTAACTACACCTGGGGACCTTATTGCCCTCCTTTTTCCCGTAACCTTTTCTAAAATTCCCTTTTTCGAAACAATGACGTGCTGAGTAAATACGTAGTTCCTACATCTTGGTATTACCGATGGACTTTCTCCTAAATATAACTTAAGGGTTTCTTCTACTAAATTATACCCAAATGCAGCTAAAATCATTTCATTCATTGCACCACCAGAAATTCTCGGGTTGATTTCAATGAGTTTCCAGCCACCTTTTGTCCGACGTAATTCAAGATGAAGGGCACCATTCTTAATTCCGAGCTGTGAAATGATAGATTGCAGGACCTGTTCAATTCCTGCTTTTAGATGATTGGGCACATCTGCAAGCACCCCATAACCTGTAATAATAAATCGTTTGCCCTGTGTAATTTCTTGTTCGATCATTCCAGCAATCATAATCTTGTTATTGTATATGAGCGCCTCGACCAAATATTGGTTTCCATCAATATATTCTTCAATAATAATGGTTTCATCTGGGTTCTTTTCTTGCAATCTTACAATCTGTTTCTCTAATTGCTTCCTATTTTCCACAAACAACACGTCTTTGGAACCGGTCGATTTCGGAGATTTTACGATGACTGGAAAAGTTAGCTCTGAGTTTATCGTTTCAAATGGAAGGGATTCATTTGGGTTAATATTGAAAAACTTAGGAGTATAAGGCTGTTCCTTTAGAGAAACCCTAGTTTCCTCTTTGTTCTCCATTATTTTGATGGCATTGGAAGATGTATAACTATCACAAAATTCGTCACAAAGAATGGAAGCACTATAAACATTTGAATCAATAAAACTTACAATGGTCTTTATTTCCTTACCCTTTAACCGTAACTTGTTAATTTCTTCTTTCATCATAGAAAGATTATTCGTATCAACAAAAATCATTTCATGAACATCTATATACTCTTCCCTTTGCTGCAATTGCTTTTCGTTATTTGTGAAAACAACCGTAAAGTAACACAGCTGTTCCGCTGCTTTAATCGCTTCTCTACTCGATCCAGATTTATTTGTGCCAATAAAAATAATCGTTTTCAAACGGTCCACTCCCTATATAAACTTCGATAAAACAACCTGTTATATATTTATGAACTAAACCGTTTTTTGTATGGTTATGTATCCTGTAAAATGGGTCAGCAGAAAACAATCTTTTAAAAGGACACCAATCTTAATCCATATCGTACAAGCAATTTGAAAACGAGCACATATGATGATTATGAGAAAGGAGTGTGATAGTAAATGAAGCCCTTATCGGTCGAGTGTATCAGAACTATCTTTTCCGGGGACTTGATTCAAGGGTCTGATAATGTAATTATTCATTTTGGCGCATACCGACTTAAACAAATAAAGAATCAAAATACCATTCTTTTTTTAAGGAAGAAAGTTGTCAATTTGAAAAAACTAGAGGTATATTTCCCTTTAGTGCTTGTAACAGATCAAACCATTAGCAGGAGTGAACAATTTAAGAATTTAACAATCATAATGGTCAAGGATGTGGAAGAAGCTTATTGGAAATTTGTAAAGTACTACCGAAGCCTTTTTCATATTCCTGTTGTAGCTATTACAGGGACAGCAGGAAAAACAACGACAAAAGATATGATTAGTCATATTCTTTCAGCTAAAAAAACAATTACAGCAACAAGTAGTACCAATAATTCTCGAACAGCTCACTTACATTACCTCCTTAGCATTGATGATGATACAGAAGCAGCTGTTTTTGAAACAGCTGTTGGAGCACCTGGAGACGTGCTAAAGGCAGGGGAGTATTTTAAACCGACTATTGGCATTATTACAAACATAGGTGCACACCACTTGAATTACTGTAAAACGCTAGAAGGCTATATCCAGGCAAAAGGAGAAATGGCAAAAATACTTGATCATTCAAGTGTACTTATTATAAATTCGGAAGATGATAACACGAAAAAAATAGATTTAACCAATTATCTTGGACGGATCATAAAAGTTGGCATCGATCCATCCAGCCACTTTAAAGCAGCTGGTATTAAATATTGTAAAGACGGGATGCAATTTAGTGTCCAACACGAGGAGAAAAAGTACTCTGTTTTCGTTCCAGGTTATGGCGAGCAACAAGTTTATAATGCACTTGCCGCTATTGCAGCTGTCCATGAAATAGGAATTGATCTTCCGGAAGCGGCAGATCGATTAAAAACATATAAAAATCTAAATAAGCATCTTCAAGTACACGAAGGACTTAATGGCGCTACGATCCTTGATGACACATGGAGCCTAACAACCACTTCATTAAAAGCCGCTTTAAAGGTGTTAAGTGAAGTTGGAGAAACGAAAAAGAAGGTGGCTATTTTAGGAACTATTACGGATTTAGGATCTTGGGGGTACGTCATTCATGAACAGGCAGGGGAAATAATAAGCGAGTCAGATGTTGATGTTCTCATTACGATAGGTTTCCACGCCCGTATTATGGCTGATTACTTATTAAAAATAGGAACGGCTTCAACGGTTTATTCATTTAACAATAGCACCCTTGTTTTTGACCTTTTAAAAAAAATCGTTGATGAAAATACAATTGTTCTGATTAAAGGGGATATGTATAGCAAACCAATGATTGAATTGGCATCTAAATTACGTAAGAAGATATAGCCCTCCTTTTACAATCGTTGTTTAAGGGGAGAATCTTTTTGTACTAGCTTGCATTTCCTGCCATAAATAATTTTATTAATATGGACAATCCACTGTGCCACAATATTAGTGCCATTAATATAGTAAAGTATTCTACTAGAAAGGGGGGAATATTAATGGGTGTTATTTGACCTTGTGGCGTGCTTGTAAATGCTGTCTCAGAAAATAATAATGTAAAATTCACAGGCCAGACAGGAACAGTAAAAGGTGACTTGACTTACCTGGCTAATGTTTGTGTCACCACTCTTGGTACGTCTACACTATCCTTATCATTTGTAGACACAGAAACTCCAGGTGCAAACAACTTCACTTTTACTGCAAATGCCATCACTTCTGTTACCTGTAAGCAGGAAGGGCAGAATTGTGTAGTTACTGTTGATGGTACGGGATTAGTGAACGGTGTACAATTTCCTTTTGAAGCTGTGTTTAGAGACCAGGTTGCTACAGCTGCAAATGATAACGTACAAAGTTTTGTGATCACAGGTTTCTTTGATCAAAATGGTGCAGCACCTGTTCCTCAAGGTTCTATTATTGCACTAGGCTGTCAGTAATGTAATTGTAATCGCTTCGGAACTCCCGTCTGTTAAAGCCGGGGATTTTTATTAAATACCAAACTATCCAAGAAAAATACTCTACCTGAATAGAATATCTTAAGAACACTTTTAAGGAGTAGTGAACGTTGAAGGCCAGCCGCGGCCGAATAGGCCAGTATCGTATATTAAAGTCTGTAGAAAGTTTATCTAAGCATCTGATAGAAACAGAACTATTTTCAAAGTCGACCTTGTTTAAGTTTTTAGACAAGTATACAGCAGTTGTTATTAAACCTGTATTTGGTCCTGGGGAGGTTTGTGTTGCTTTTAAAAATCGTACTTTTCAGATTACGTCAAATGATAACGTAACTACTGTAGATGAGAAAGAAGATCTTTATCATCATCTAGTCTGTCATGAGATTAATCAGAAATATCATATTATCCAACCAAGATTGCTTAGTAGTCCCTTTCAATGCTACATCACCGTTCACCGTTCAGTAGAATCAGATGAATGGTCTTTAAAATCTGTAACAGGGAAATCCCATTACAAGCTTGGGAAATTCTTTTATCTATATTTGTATAAAATGATCAAAACCGTTGTGATTCGATCTGCACAAAAGCTCGGGGAATTCTTTCTTCATTGCAATACAATTGTATTTGACATTTTACTCATAAATAGGGGAATATGGATAGCAGATTCCGTGCTCCATTTTCCTGTCAGTAAATGGAGTCAATATCATGAGCTTACTACGATAGCTTCTCTTTCTCGCTATATCCCGGTTACAGAATTATTAACGGAAGTCACTTTGAAGAATTTTCTTAACAAATATAACGAAGTGATCATGAAGCCTTGTAACGGTCAACATGGAATCGGTATTGTACAGATTATGAAAAAAGACTCCGGTACGTATGAATTGCATACAGGAAGAAAGAAGCTGACGAAATCAAGTCTTGAAGAAATATATCGTTATATGAAAGAAAACTATCTTTCTAAGAAAGATTATCTTATTCAGCAGAAATTACCATTAGCTAGTATTGACGACTGCCCATTAGACGTAAGAGTCATTACGCAAAAATGTAATTCAGAATGGATCGTAACGGGTAAGCTTGTTAAAGTAGCCGCTAAGGATTTTATCATTACAAACGCAGCACAAAAATTGCTAACATTTAAGGATGCAATCAATGACTTAAACATCTCTCATCTAAATATCAACAGGCTTGAACTGAAAATCGACAAGATCTGTATCTCCGCCTCTAGGCAGCTTGAAAATAACAATGCAGAGATTCATCTCATTGGATTTGATATTGGGTTTACCAGTCAGGGACTCATCTGGGTGATTGAAGGAAATTACAAACCCGACCTTTCTATGTTTCATAGAATGGATGATAAAACAATCTATAAGAATATATTGAAAGCCCAAAAAGATTAAATGCCCCTTCTGTCCTTAAGTGCGTTCTCTGCCTATGAAGCATTAGCATATTCCTATTCAATACCTATACATTATGAATGGGGTTTTCATATGATATTCAGAAGAAAGGAGGATTTGGATGCAACCATTACTAGTGAAAGACATTCGACAGTTACTTCAAGGTAAATTAGTTAGAGGGTCAGAAAGTTGGAAGGTAACGGAGACCATTTATTATAATCGTCATGATCATACAAAGCGATATACCCTTTTGTTTGTTAGCAGAGACGATACGATTAATTGGACTGCAATTAATAATAAGGGGCCATCTCTCGTGATTTCGGATAAGCCTACTTCGGAGCTGAATATGGCCCTCCCGAATACGACAGTTATCAAAGTTGACAGCCTTGTACAGGCATACTGGAAATTTATTGAGTATTATCGTGGTCTTTTTCAAATCCCCGTTGTAACAATAACGGGAACATGCGGAAAAACAACAACGAAAGATATGATTAAACATATATTAAGCAAGGATAAAAATGTTCAAGCTTCCGAAAGCAGTAAGAATGAACCACGAAGATCATTACCGTATCTAATGGGCATTGATGAAAAAACAGATGCAGCGGTTTTTGAACATGGGCTGGGGAATTCAGGTAACATTAAACATCAGTGTTTGATTTATCAACCTACAATTGGGATCATTACCACGATTGGTGTCCATCATTTAGATGGATGCGGAAATCTTGAAGGATATATAAAAGCTAAGGCTGAAATAGTGGATGGTGTGAAAAAAGACGGTACGTTGATTTTAAATGCTGATGATGAAAATACTAAAAAGGTGCCGCTGCATTCATTTAAAGGAAAGATTATTTATTTTGGAACCGATAAGAAGGCTGATTTCAGAGCTTCCACCATTAAGTTCGCGAATAATGGAATGGAATTTCTGCTACATGTTTCAAATCGTGCGTATGAAGGTTTCATCCCGGGCTATGGCGAGCATCAAGTATTTAACGCACTAGCTGCACTAGCGGCTGTGAACGAGATGGGAATGGACATAAAGGAAGGAATTTCTCGTCTTGCAACCTATAAAAATATGGAGAGGCATCTGGAGTTTTCAAATGGGTTCGGCGGTAGTACGATTATAGATGATACATGGACAAATAATCCCACTTCTGTGGAAGCGGCATTAAAGGTGCTTGATTCTATTGGCGAGGGCAAAAATGTCATTCTGGTGTTAGGTGATATTAATAGATTAGGAAATTTTGAAAAGAAGTATCATCGTGAAATTGGCACTTTGGTTGCAAAGAGAAACATCCACACTCTAATTACAATCGGAAATAAGGCTGAAGAAATAGCAAGACAAGCAAGTCAAGATGGAAGCAAGGCAAATATTCATATGTTTAAAGATGTCAAAGGTCTTAAAGAGGTCTTGGATCCTATACTTGATAGTAATGCCATTCTACTTATTAAGGGGCCAATGTCAAGCAGATCCATGATAGACTTTGCGAACAGTTTAAAAAAGGATAGTTAATCCAAGAATAAAGAAGCATTCGATGCACCATCGCATCGAATGCTTCATTTTATTTTTACCACAATTACATAAAATAATTAAAGAACACGTCGTGCCGCAGCATAGTTGTTCTTAGCCCAAACAGAGTCCAAGCTTTCTTTCACAACACTGCCGGAAGTAGAGAGTGAGAGAAATTGATTTCCACCCATATAAATTCCTGTTTGTGTAATTTTCGAACCACTATTATCTGTAGAGAAGAATAAAAGGTCACCCTTTTGCAAATCAGCTTTTTGGACTGTTTTTCCGATTTGCGCTTGTTGGCTTGCTAGTTTATTTTTTAAATCAATCCCTTGATTTTTATAGACATAGTAAGTAAAACCTGCACCTGTAAATGTCAAGGTACTCTCATTGTAAGAATATCCGAATTTTGCTTTCCCGATCAGACTGGAAGCAAAATCGACAATTTTATCTGCCGGTAAGGTACTTGCTGTTGGTTGTGTCACTACTGGTGCAGCACTGTCTGAAAAAACACGTTTTGCTGTAATATAATGCTTGTCATAATAATCAACAAACAGAACTCTCGTCAGGATTCCGTTTGAATTCGGAATAATAATTCTGTGATCACCCGCATAAATGGCTACTGAAGTGGGTGTGGATGAACCTATTGCACCATTAAAGAATATTAAATCACCTTTCTTTAAGTTTTCGCGTGAAACGGTTGTGCCGAGTTTCATTTGTTCTTTTATATTCGTTGTTCCTAGATTAACGCCATTTGTTTTATAAACATAGTTAACAAAGCCTGTACCTGTAAACTTCATCGCGTTTTCATCATTAACACTGCCCATAGTTACTTTATTCATTAAATTATAGGATTGCTCAACAATTTTATCCCCTTTTGTTGCTGGGTTAGAAGGGAGCAAGGTTGGTAATACTCTTCGGGCAGTTACGTAATTATCTTTATAATATGGCTTGCTGTCTAAATCTGAAATGACAATATTTTGTTGAGGGTCTGCCATATGAATCACTTTATTGTCGCCAATATACATTGCTACATGATCGGGATCCGTGCCTGTTGTTTTACTTCTAAAGAAAAGTAAATCACCCTTTTGTAATTGATCTCTTGCAACATAGGTACCTTGTTGCATCATATAATCTTCATTGTACGTAGCAAGATCCACGCCGTTTTTTTCAAAGATATACATAAGGAAAGAAGCACATGAAAATTTGTAAGGGTATGTTGGCTTGTACACGGAATTACTATAAGTAGCCTTGCCTATTAAACTCTTACCAGTTTGAATTAATTGATCTGCCTTTGCTTCAACGGCTAATTGGTTATTTTGAGGATTAACCGTTGCTGCTGAGACCTTTATTGGATTCATAGCGATAGGGCCTGCAAAAAAAGTACCTAATCCAATTGAGATTGCTAGTGTTGTTGTAACCAAACGTTTTTTCATAGGTTACCTCCTAAAGTAGTTTACTTATTCTCACAACTGAGCTTAACATATTAAAGCGATTGGTTTTTGTGGGAAAATATTCCGGGCTAATTTGTTACATGACCAAAAGCCTTGTTCCTAAAGGGTTTTACGGATAACTTTACAGTTTGGTTACAAGGGATCGAGGCGCTCCATTCCAGATACCGATAGGCGGAGGCATTAAGGTTTTAAAAAAATGCTATTTCCGCTTTACAAAGTCATAAAAGAAATGTAGAATTTCTATGTACCTAAAAATTCTAGGTAGGTGAAAAAATGTTTAATCGCGAATTGGTTAAAGGCAGCACATCGTTAATCCTACTTCAATTATTAAACGAGCGGGATATGTATGGTTATGAATTAGTAAAAGAGCTTGAACATCGCAGTGATAATGGTTTGAGCGTGAAAGAGGGAACCTTGTACCCGGCGCTTCATAAGCTTGAAAAGCAAGAGTACATCGAATGTTATTGGCAGGAGCAGGAAAAGGGCCCTGCACGCAAGTATTACCGGATTACAAATGCCGGAAATGAATTGTTAGATGAAAAAACTCGTGAATGGCAGGACTTCGTTAAGGTAATGAACAAGGTGATTGGGAGATCGAAGCATGGAACGGCAGAAGAATAGGTTTCTCGAGGAACTGGCAAAGGGACTTGGAAATCATCAGGATAAAGAGGAAATTCTCCTTGAATACGAAGCGCATATTGATGAAATTCTAAGCGAATCCTATGATTGTTTTAACGAGGATGAAGTGATGACACGGATTGTATCAAGGCTTGGCAGTCCGGAAGAGATAACGGAATTGTGGAGAGAAGAACTTTCCGTTACACCTAGTAACATGAAATGGCTGTTTATTCTCTTGAATATCCTTTTTTTTGGCGGAGGAAGTTTATTAACACTTGCACATAATCTTTTTCAATGGGAATGGATTGCCTCTATTTGGAGTTATTTAACGGCAATCCCAACCTTAATTGCCTTTTTGTATATGTTTTTTTGGGCACTACTTGGATACGAAATCGGCAGAGGGTTTGGACATGGGGGGCGAAGGCTGCTCAGAAAGACGTTCCTGCTTTCGCTCATTCCCAATTTAATCTTAATGTTTTTAACCGTTTTTCACATAATACCACATTCGTGGTTCGCTCCATTACTGACAAAAACGTTTATTATTGCTTGTATCATATTTACTATTTTCCTTTACCCAATTAGCTGGATTGGCTACCGCTGGGGGCGGAAGGCTTCGATATGAGCAGTTTTTTTTGCAAATATACCTAGTAAAACTATATATATAGAAAATCTACTTAAAAGAGGGATGAAAGATGGAAACGAAAATTGGCAAAATGGATTGGATCTTCTTATTTTTATGTCTGCTGCTCGGAATATTAGCGGAAGAATCATTTTTCCGCGGGCAAATAGGGATCTCCTATATAGTATTTATCATCGCATTTTATGCAGTATTTTATTGGCGATACCATCGCTATGCCTTTTCACATCAACGCTTTGGATACCTTGTCCTTTGTTGTATTTGGCTCCTTTCGGTAAGTTATTTTTTAAATAATAATATGCTGTTCTACGCGCTAAATATTATAGTGATCCCCGGATTGGTGATTTTTCACCTTGTATTAGTTACGAGCCCAAAAAGTTTTCAATGGAGTCAACCTGCATTTGTTTCCTACTTATTTTCAAGGCTGTTAGACGCACTGAAGTATAATGCCGTGTTTGCTGCCTATTTAGGTAAAGGTATGAAACGAGGTGTAGACGATGATAAATTACTCGTCTGGAAAAAAGTTTTAATTGGGGTAGTCATCTCCATTCCTGTATTGGCCGTTGTCTTAAGGCTTTTAATGACAGCTGATTCTCAGTTTGAACGGATGGTAGGGGGCTTTCCGAATTGGTTTCGAGTGGTTGACGCTGAAAGTTTCATACGATTCTTCATCATACTTATCTCTACAGCCGCTTTCTTTTGTCTGATGCAGGTTTTGTTTCAAAAACAAATTAAAGTTATGATGCAGGAGGCGAATTTACAACAGCTCCCAAAGCTTGACGCGATTATTTCCATTACAGTGCTGATCTTAATTAATATCGTCTATGTCTTATTTACATTGGTACAATTCAAGTATTTCTTTAGCGGAACCCTACAAGGTGATTTGACGTACGCAGATTATGCAAGGAAAGGATTTTTTGAACTCTTGTTTGTCACGATGATCAATTTGTCGATTACAATCGTTGTGGTAACTTTCGGTGACCGTGGGAAAAATGGTATCAAACGCTTGACGCAGCTTATGCTTACTATTCTCGTCCTATCAAGTGCAGTAATGCTTAGTTCTGCATTTATGCGATTAAGTCTGTATGAGGACGCATATGGATTTACCTTTACGAGGGTGCTGGTGCATTCATTTATGATTTTCCTTGTCGTCATATTTATCTATACATTGGTGAAAATTTGGGTTGAAAAACTGTCGTTATTCCATTTTTATTTTATCACATCATTAATTTACTACACCGCCATAACTGTCGTCGATTTGGATAAGATAGTCGTGAAGGAAAATATGAACCGCTTTGAGCACACTGGGAAAATTGATGTCCACTACCTAAACAGTTTGTCTCCAACCGGTGTCCTTGGATTGATAGACCTTTATGAAAAAGATAAGACTGTTCCGGACTTACAAACCATTTTACTTGAGAGGCAAAAGCAAGCAAATATTGAGAACCTTCCATGGCAGTCATATAACATAAAAAGAGAGCAGGTTGCTGATAAACTGAAAAAGTTACCATTACAGTAATGGCGGCCATCAACAAAACTCCATACAAATTGGGTATGGAGTTTTGTTCATCAACTTTTACCCACTTTCTGTTAGTCAGGATTCCTTTTCGTGATTCCTTTTCGGTTAAAACGATTTTTCTTTATTTGATTCACGATTGATTGATCCTCGATTCCGATTGACGATGCCATCATCTCGATTACCCAGCTTACCAAGCATTCCTCCTAAAACCCATTTATCCTGCACATATTGAATGTGAACTCGGACACCCAATGCTTGTCCATCTGGTGTGAAACTGGATACACCTTGTTGAATAATATAACTTTGGAGTGATTTTTGGATATAATTAGAGTGAAGAAAGGTCATAACATTTTCTAAACTGATAAAATTTTCATCTATTTCTAATCCTGTATTAGTAAACCCGTTTATGGAGTATGTTCCATCACTATTTTTACTAATCCGAATTACGCCTCTGCCTTCTTTACCTCCGATCGGTTTTACATAAACAAAGGAAGAACGTTTCAAAATTTCCTGTAATGTGTCGTCACTAAAGACTTCAGTTTCAGGAAAATTACTGGATGTGAGTGGATTTTGCTTTAATTTCACAGCCTGTTCCCACTTATTTATTTGATTCACCTTAAATTCACCTCAATTGACAAATGATTTCCAATTTACTTTATTCCAACAATAAAATAAGTGTGCTAAGGTGAAATTGTAGTGTAGGGAATAGAAAGGGGACAATAAAAAAACAGGATCAATTTGATCCTGCCCTGTAACATTAGTCTCCACTAAACATATCAAAAATTCCTTTGGCTAAACTGCCTTCATCTTTTGACCCTCCGCGGGAAGGAGCAGCAGCAAATACACGGCTCGCAAGCCTGCTGAACGGCAACGACTGGATCCAAACGGAACCTGGCCCTTTTAAAGTGGCAAAGAATAACCCTTCGCCGCCGAACATGGCGGTTTTAATCCCTTTTACGAATTCAATATTATATTGAACATTACTAGTCATTGCTACTAAACATCCGGTATCCACGCGTAAGGTCTGGCCCGGAAGAAGTTCTTTCCTGGTAATCGTTCCGCCAGCGTGAACAAAACACATTCCATCACCTTCAAGCTTTTGCATGATAAAACCTTCACCACCGAAGAAGCCAACCCCCATTTTTCGTTGGAACTCAATGCCAACCTGGACACCTTTCGCGGCAGCAAGGAAGGCATCCTTTTGACAGATAATTTTTCCGCCAAGTTCACTTAAATCCATCGGAATGATTTTCCCTGGGTATGGTGAGGCAAACGAAACGTGTTTCTTGCCCATCCCGGTATTTGTAAAGGTCGTCATAAATAAGCTTTCACCGGTAATAACCCGTTTACCGGCACTGAACAATTTGCCCATCAAATTGCCGCCATCACCAGACCCGTCACCAAAGATGGTCTCCATATGTATGTCATCTTCCATCATCATAAAGCTTCCAGCTTCGGCAACAACTGTCTCTTGTGGATCAAGCTCCACCTCAACAAACTGCATATCATCGCCATAAATCTTGAAATCGATTTCGTGGTTATTCACTGTAATCCCTCCACTTTTATAAAAATGTATCACCTACATTCATTATAAAAAACTTAGGAAAAAAGTGCTAATTGTAATTTAATAAAATAAAAGGACGTCTGAATAATCAGACGTCCTTTGCGTATTGAGGCGAAAAACCACACTCCACATAGTGCGTTCCATAAAGGAATGTTTCTCGACTTACACAACTCAGCTCATCGCTAGACTATTGTAACATGAGGATCATGCAAAATACAAGTGAATTATTTTTGAATAAAACACTTGATTAAAATCACTTATTATCATATATTCAAATAATCAGATATACAAAAATAATAAGATAAGAAGGGTGACTATGTTTACTGATAAAAGGTTCCATCATTATTCCTTAAGTAGCTTGCCAAAGGACCTCCTTTCAGGCGTGATTGTTGGGGTCATCGCGATTCCACTAGGCATGGCATTTGCCATTGCTTCAGGGGTGAAGCCAGAATATGGAATCTATACGACCATTGTTGCCGGGATTCTCATCTCCTTATTTGGCGGCTCGAAATATCAAATTGGCGGGCCGACGGGAGCATTCATCCCGATTTTGTTCGGGATTGTCATGACATACGGTTATGACAATTTACTCATTGCCGGATTTATGGCTGGGGTTATTCTCCTGTTTATGGGGATTTTTAAACTGGGATCATTAATTAAGTTTATTCCGAGACCAGTCACAATTGGATTCACAACCGGGATAGCCGTCACGATTTTTTCAGGGCAGATAGCTAGTTTCCTAGGTTTAGAGGGGATAAAAAAGCATGAGGAATTTAGTAGAAACATTCAAGAGATTGTGTTCCACCTTAATACAACCAGCATTTTTAGTGTAGTAACGGCAGCGATTTGTTTAGGAACCGTAATCCTAACACCAAAGATTGTTCCAAAGGTTCCAGGGCCGCTTATTGGCTTAATCGTATCCACCTTTGTGGCAAAATTATTTTTCCCTGGTCATGTGGCAACAATCGGAACTGCTTACGGTGAAATCCCTAGCACATTGCCGCAAATCCATATTCCGAATATGAATATGGAGATCATGATGAAACTAATAAAGCCTGCGTTCATTATCGCCATGCTAGGCGGCATAGAATCCCTGCTTTCGGCAGTCGTAGCAGATGGTATGACAAATAGTAAACATAACAGCAACAAAGAGCTGGTTGGCCAGGGAATAGCCAACATGATAACACCACTATTTGGGGGAATTCCAGCAACAGGTGCCATTGCCCGAACGGCAACCAATATTAAAAATGGAGCTGTTTCACCTTTTTCCGGAATCATCCATGGGGTAGTAGTACTACTTGTCCTGCTGTTTTTTGCGCCTTATGCTTCCTATATTCCATTAGCAAGTATGGCCCCAATCCTTATGGTTGTGGCGTGGAACATGAGTGAGAGAAAAGTATTCGCCCATATTTTAAAAACAAAATCAACGGATTCCCTTGTCCTTGTCGTAACATTTTTACTAACAGTTTTTGTCAATTTGACCATGGCGGTCGAAGTCGGTCTGATCATGTCTGCTATTCTGTTTGCTAAGCGGATGAGTGATGTGATGGTGACAGAAAAGGTATTGCCAAACCCGCTTACGAAACATGAAAAGGTTGAGACTAGAATGGTTTCAGATACACATGATTGTCCGCAAATCAGTATTTTTAATGTGGAGGGTCCACTGTTTTTTGGAGCAGCCCTTACGTTTGAAGAAACAATCATGAAGACGATTAATTATCGGCCAAAAATACTTTTACTAAGGATGGGAAGGGTCCCATTTATCGATACAACCGGTGAAGCGAATTTATCACGGATTGTTCACCATTTTTCGAAAAATGGTATAGTATTGATAGCGGGTTTAAATCCACAGCCGGAAAATGTTTTGAAAAAGACAGGCTTATATGAAATTATTGGTGAGGAAAACTTCTATGAACACACCGGTGAGGCGATTCAATATGCATTGTCTCAAATTAATAAAAATAAGTGTCTTGGCTGTAAGCATTATGCCTTTAGGGAATGCAAAAAACTCTCAGCTCAAGAAGCTGTTGAAGGCAGCCGGAAGAAGCTTACAGCTACTTTCTAGTAGTAGAAGGAGATGAAGATTTGAATTTGGAAATGCAAAGATTTAAAGCAGAATTTTTTAAGGCACTGGCACATCCTTTAAGAATACGTATTTTAGAGTTACTGGCTGAGGGAGATAAAAGTGTTAATGAAATGCAAACGCTGGTAGGCAGTGAAGGGTCGGCTGTTTCGCAGCAGCTTCAAGTGCTCCGTGCGAAAAATATTGTTTCAGGTACAAAGGAAGGTAACAAGGTTATCTACACATTGAAGGATCCGATGATTATCGAATTATTAGCCGTGGCAAAACAAATTTTTAACAATCACCTTGTTGATACGATTACGATATTGGATAAATTTAAAGAGGATGAAGAAGATACTGTGATGCCGAAGAATTAATTTCTTCGGTTTTTTTCTATATTAAAGGTGGAAAAGAGATTATTGTTATATTTTGGTAATTATCGTTTTTTTGTCATATTTAATCCGGCTTTTCACTAAAATAATAGATTACTATAAAGGTAGTAATACTAGATATAGAAAAATTAGGAAGGTGATTGAATATGTATGACTTAGTATTGCTGCATCCTCCTACGGTTTATGATTTCCGCAAAGAGATGTTATTCACTGGGCCGATTAGTGATGTGGTTCCTTCTTCACCTGTGTTTGAAATGTACCCAATTGGTTTAACAAGCATCGGTGATTATTTAGAACGGTTTGGGTTAAAAGTGAAAATCATCAATATCGCCAATCGAATGCTGCTTAATCCTAATTTTGACGTAGAAAAGAAAATCAGAAAAATTAAGACAAAGGCGTTCGGAATTGATCTTCATTGGCTGCCACATGCCCATGGCAGTGTTGAACTTGCAAAGATTATTAAGAAGTACCATCCCGATACACCTGTTATGTTTGGCGGACTATCAAGCACTTATTTTCATAAGGAATTAATTGAATACTCTTGTATTGATTTCGTAATGCGCGGGGATACAACCGAAAAGCTGATTCTTATGCTTCTGAATAAATTGGAGAAAAAGGAAACGGACAGTTTTTTCGAAATACCTAATCTTACCTGGAAAAAGGATAATTCTTATCATTTTAATGAAATGACTTATGTACCAGATAGTCTCGATGAATTTAATTTACCCGGCTACCGTTACATCATCCGATCTGTGTTTAAGTATTTTAATCTATTAGACCCATTGCCTTACAAGGGGTGGCTGCAGTATCCAAATTCCGCGATTCTGACGTCTAAAGGCTGCACATACAATTGTTTAATCTGCGGGGGTTCCAAAGATGCCTACGATCTTAATTGTAATCGGAAAAAGCTAGTGATGCGCTCGCCTAGAAAGATGCTCGAGGATATTGCGTTAATCCAACGATTTACCAGGGCGCCTATATTCCTGTTAAATGATATTAGGCAGGGTGGAAAAGAGTACGTGGATGAATTCTTAACGGGATTAGAACAAATGGACCTGAAGAATGAAATTGTCTTTGAATTATTCAATTATGCTGATGAAGAATTTTTCAAGCGGCTGAACAAGGCAATGCCAAAGTACAGTATTGAGTTAACACTTGAATCAGCCGATGAGGATATTCGTAAATATAATGGAAAGCTGCCTTGTACAAATCCTAAGGTGATCGAAATGCTGCAATATGCCTTAAAACATAACTGTGCTAAAATTGATTTATTCTTTATGACGGGAATACCTAATCAAGATTATGACAGCGCAATGCGAAATGTCGTTTTTTGTGAAAATATTCACAAGGAATGCGGCCAAGATTTGCGGATATCGTACTTTGTTGCACCGCTTTCACCATTTCTCGATCCCGGTAGTCCAGCCTTTGAAAATCCTGAGAAATATGGCTATAAAAAGTTCTGCCATAAGCTTGAAGACTTCCGTGCAGCAATGAAGCAGCCTTCCTGGAAAAATATGCTTAGCTATGAAACGAACAAAATGACGAGGGAAGACATCGTTCGAGCCACCTATGACTCAGCTTTAAAATTAAATGAATTTAAATACAAAAATAACATCGTAACAAAGGATGTTCATGATGAAGTTGCAGTTAAAATCGAAAAATCGGTCGAATTCCTAAAACGATTGGACGAATTGGCGCTTTTACCGGACAATGAAGGAAAGACTGCGATGGCGAAAATTAAGGAAGAAGTGGATCAAATTAATCGGCATAGCATTTGCGGAAAAAACGAACTAAAATGGGAGGTTAAAAAGCTGTTTGCCGACTTCCCTTCGCTAACCTATATTGGCCTTGAATTACTTGTAAAAGACATGATTAAAGGGGTAAAATGCAGGATTGGAAAAATCGACCGACATATCGCTTTTAGCCCAAATTCACAAAGTAGAAACATAGAAAAATAATGTTATAAGTCAGCCGGCTGTATTCCTCAATAATTTCCTACAAAATGTGACAAAGACATTGGAGTGGATTGTTTTAGGTGACTAAATATTCAATAATTTCACCTCGTTTATAGGGAAGAATGTAGAATTCTGTAGGTCTGTGTCGTTGTCTCCTACCTTGACTTTTTGGCTTAAAAATGTTAAATTTTATACAGCCGTTGCACGAGAATAGATTTATAGAATCAGCTTGTTCAAAGTTTTAACCAAGGTTTGGATAAGAAAATGAAGGTAAAGCTATCACGTTGTAATTTGGTGAATTTACACATGGCTTACGTGTATAAGCCAATAGGAGGATTTTTTCACATGAAAAACGGTAAAGTAAAATGGTTTAACTCAGAAAAAGGTTTCGGATTCATCGAAGCAGAAGACGGAAACGATGTATTCGTACATTATTCTGCAATCCAAACAGAAGGTTTCAAAACTTTAGAAGAAGGTCAAGAAGTTTCTTTCGAAGTAGTTGAAGGAGCTCGTGGACCACAAGCTGCTAACGTAACGAAGAAATAATTCTAAAAACACTAATTATAACAGTCCGGACAATGTGCCGGGCTGTTTTTTGTTGTAAATTTTAATTGAATAAAATACCCAATTTGTTAAGATTTCCAAAGTCATGGAAAATCATATTTTGATATAATAGTAGTATTGAAAAACGCGAGAATAATTATTGGGGTGATGCAGATGAAATTTATCCATACAGCCGACTGGCATTTAGGCAAGCTGGTTCATGGTGTCTATATGACAGAAAATCAACGGGAAGTTCTCGAGCAATTCATAGCCATTGTCGCTGAAGAGAAGCCGGATGCGGTGGTTATTGCCGGTGACTTATATGACCGTTCGGTGCCGCCGACAGATGCCGTTGAGTTACTTGATGATATCCTTTTTAAAATTAATGTCGAGTTGAAAACGCCAGTCGTTGCAATCGCCGGAAATCATGATAGTGCCGAGCGGCTCTCGTTTGGCAGCTCGTGGTACAAGCACAGCCAATTTTATCTATCAGGTAAATTATCCACCAGCTTCAAGCCTGTACAAATTGGCGGAGTAAACTTCTTTCTCGTCCCTTACGCTGAGCCGGGGGTCGTCCGCCAGCTCCTTGAAGATGACTCCATCCATTCCCATCAAGATGCAATGAAAGCCTTGATTGGAAAAATGGAAGAGACCATCAATCCAAATGAACCAAACGTTTTAGTTGGACATGCTTTTGTACTAGGCGGTCAAACATCAGATTCCGAACGGGTATTATCAGTTGGGGGGTCCGGCTGTGTCGGTGCGGAGCTTTTCGAACCTTTCTCCTATACGGCTCTTGGCCACTTGCACAGTCCTGATGCCATCAACCATTACAAAGTAAAATATTCAGGCTCTCTCTTAAAATATTCTTTTTCCGAAGCAAAACAAAGAAAGTCGATCTCGATTATTGAAATGGATGAAAAAGGGAACTTTACCCATCGATATCGCTCACTTACACCAAAACATGATATGCGCGAGCTGGAAGGACATTTGGAGGAGCTGCTAGATCCCTCTTTTTACGAAAAAGAACGGCTAAATGATTATTTGAAAATTACTTTATTGGATGAAGGGGCGTTGCTTGATCCGATTAATAAATTACGCCAGGTGTACCCGAACGTCCTCCATCTGGAGCGGAAAATTGATATAACGGATTTAAAGAAAAAACAGTCTTTTCAGGCCCTTCGAAGTGAGAAAAAGTCGGAGATCGAGTTGTTTGAACAATTTTACTCAGAAATGACCACTTCTGAATTTACGAGTGATAAAAAAGAAGTAATGGCTGATATTATTGACAAAGTGCTGAGGGAGGGGAACGCACGATGAAACCTTTAAAACTAATGATGCAGGCGTTTGGCCCTTATGCCGGCAGGGAGGAGATTGATTTTACCGAGCTTGGCAGCAGAACGATGTTTGTGATTTCCGGAAAAACAGGCGCCGGAAAGACGACCATTTTCGATGCGATCAGTTATGCGATATACGGAAAAGCAAGCGGGGAGGATCGCAATGGCCCTGAACTCCGAAGTCAATTTGCAATAGATGAGCTGTTAACAGAAGTTTCACTTGAATTTTCCTTACGAAACAAAGTTTATTCGATTACAAGATCACCGCAGCAGCTGAAAAAGAAAGATAAAGGCGATGGCTATACCCAGCTTGGGGCAAAAGCAGAGTTATATATGTGGGATGAAGCTGGCGAGAAAAAACTATTAGCTTCGAAAATTAGTGATGTTGAGGAAAAAATTAAGGAAATCATGCTGATTGATGCGAACCAGTTCCGTCAAATCTTAATGATTCCCCAGGGGGAATTCCGAAAGCTGTTAACGTCTGACAGCAAGGATAAGGAAGTGATCCTTCAGCGGCTTTTTCATACCCAGCTGTATAAAATGGTTGAAGAAAAGCTGAAGCTTGAGGCAACTGAGCTGAAAAAATCTGTAGAAGATCAGGTTCAGGCTCGTAATGAAGCGATTCGTCGTATTCAGGCGGTGACCAATGAAGACCTCCGTGAATACGTGGAAGCGGAAAGTGTCAATGAGACGATAATTATGCCGCTTTTGCAAGCAGAAATTGCTGGCATAGGTGTGCTTCTTGAACAACTAAACTGCAAATTAACTGAAAAGGTTCAAGAACAAGATAAACTTAAGGGTCAGCTTTTTGAAGCTGAAGCGATTTTAAAACAGCTACAAACTAAAGAGGAATTAATAGAGAAAAAAGCGTATCTTGTCTCTCAAGAGGAACTATTTTCTGAAAAAGAAATGCAGGTGCAACGGGCCCAAAAAGCTGCCCTGCTGGCTAAACAAGAAGAGCTTTGTCACCGTTTGAAGCTTGAAGCTGACCAGCTTCAAGCAAATGTGAATGCCATAAAAGTAGAAATGAAAAAATTAAGCGGACTTGTCAAACAGTATGAACAACAGCTGCAAAACGAGCTTGAACGTGAAGGAGAGCGGCAGGCAGGCCTTGATGAAGTGAATCGCTTAAGCAATATGAAAGAGGATGTTTATTCATTTGCCACATTGCAGAAAGAGACTGCGATTAAGGACGCTGAACTAACTTCTGTGAAAGAAAAACAGGTTCATTTTGAAAAAAATCTTAAACAATTGGATGAAAGAATCTCATTCCTTAAACTGCAAAAAGAAGAAATTGAAAAGGGAAAGTTAACCTACTTTGAAAATGAAAGTAGACTTGAAAAGTTGAAGACTGAGCTGGAGCGCTTTGAAAAATATGAAAACTTACGAATGAGGCATCAGAAGGAAGAAGAAAAATTTAAAGCAATAACTGGACGCTATGAAAATACAACTGCTAGATATAGGGATGCTAGAGTCCTTGTTGAAGATTTGGAGAAAAAATGGATGCAGGGACAGGCAGCCATATTAGCGGCAAAACTTCAATCAGGAGAAGCCTGTCCTGTCTGCGGCTCAGAGCATCATCCTTCACCAGCAATCCAACATGAAGAGCATATTCCAACTGAAGAAGATCTGAAGGCTGCTAAGGAGCAAGCTGCAAAATGGGAAAAAGAAAAGTCCAGTGATGAAGCGAAATTTTACCAATGTCAATCTGCTGAAAGAGCACAGAAAGAAGCAGTCAGTGAGATCATTCAAGAAATCAAGACATATCGAGACGATTTTATTGAAGCGGATTTACCAATGGTAAAAAATGAAACTTTGACATCCATGAGCCAACTTGTTCAACTTCAAAGAAAGCTTTCAGAACAGATTAAGAGGCTTGAGAAGGTGTTGGTTGAATTAGAAAAAAGCGAATCTGAAAAGGTAAAATTACAAAATGCTATACAGGAACTAGCGGCTAAGGTGAACGATTTAACAGTTCAATTTACCGAAAAGAAAACAACTCTTACCCGGATGATGAACATCATTCCTGAGAATCTTCGGTCAGAGGCAGAATATGAAAGAACACTTGCTGCATCAAGAAACCACCATGAAAGGCTGATGAAACAGCTAGAAGAGGCACAACAGCGCCTTCAGAACGTTAAAGAAAAGCTTTCAAATGAAACAGCTAGATTACAAGATGCGGATGTGCATCATAAAGGCAAACAACAGGAGCTCGCATTAGAACGTACCATCTTTGTAACTAAACTGTCTGAGCAGGGCTTTGAAAATTATGGGATGTATGCTGCTTCTAAACGATCTGAGGAGCAGGTTCGAATTCTTGAGGCTGATATCCGGAGCTATCGAGAAGAGCTGCGCTCTGTGTCAGACCGATTGAAAGAACTAACAGACCGATTGATAGATGTGAAAACACCCGACGTTGAAGGATTGAAGCATGAGCTTGAGAAACTTACTAGTGAAATTGAAGTACTGAACCATCAACGGACAGATCTTTTCGTTAAAAAACGGGATAATGAAGAAATATATAGCCGCGTTGAACGTTTGAATGAACAGATGAAGGTGCTCGAAGAAAGGTACAAGCTCATTGGTCATCTTTATGAAATTTCTAAGGGTCAAAACAATTTCCGAATTACCTTTGAACGGTATGTGTTAGCTGCCTTCTTAGATGATATTTTGCGAGAAGCCAACGGACGATTGCGAAAAATGACATCTGGACGTTTTGAATTGTTAAGAAAAACAGATCGTTCAAAAGGGAATGCCCAAAGTGGTTTGGAATTACTGGTGTTTGATCAATACACAGGCCAGGAACGTCATGTTAAAACGTTATCGGGTGGAGAGAGCTTTAAGGCATCCTTGTCGCTTGCATTAGGGTTGGCGGATGTGGTCCAAAATTATGCAGGCGGTGTGTCGCTGGAGACGATGTTTATCGATGAAGGGTTTGGGACACTTGACCCTGAATCATTAGACCAAGCAATTGAGGCGTTAATGGATATCCAGAGCAGCGGTCGTTTGGTCGGGATTATTTCACACGTACCGGAACTAAAAGAGCGGATCGATGTCCGCCTCGAGGTTATTGCTGGCCAGACCGGAAGCAGGACGGAATTTATGTTTACGAATTAAATTCTATAGTGAGTAGTGGATTTCATTGAGAGGATGAAATCCACTGCTTTTTTTTATAGTATTTTGCGACCGAAAACCACCGAGGCTATTGGGACCCGCTCTGCGGGGGAAACAGGAGAAAGTGTTCCAATCGAAATGAATCCAATACCCCTTATTGGATGCAATACGCTCGAGGTTTTTACCGAAAATGAATCCAATACCTCTTATTGGATGCATTACGCTCAAGTTTTTTACCAATAAAGGCTAATGGAACCCGTTCCGGCGAAAAAACCAAGAGAAAAAAATTTAATTTTCATCCACAGAGTATAAATGAGAATTACCCTAATTCCTTCGCAAGTGCACGCCCGGCCTGCCTTCCTGTAAACAGGCAGCCGCCGACGAATGTTCCTTCTAGTGAGCGGTAACCGTGAATCCCACCTCCGCCAAACCCGGAAACCTCACCAGCGGCGTATAAACCGGGAACAGGGTTTCCGGATGAATCAAGGACTCTGCCGGACAAGTCAGTTTGCAGCCCGCCAAGTGTTTTTCGGCTGACAATGTTTAAGCGGACAGCGATTAATGGCCCCATTTTCGGATCAAGAATCTTGTGCGGCGGGGCTACTCTTATCAGTTTGTCGCCTAAATAATTCCGTGCACCGCGCATTGCAGTAATTTGCAGATCTTTCGTAAATTTATTATCAATCTCTCTATCTCTAGCAAGAATCTGTCTTTCAATTTCCTCAAAACTAAGCAGGTTTTCCCCAGTGAGCTTATTCATTCCGTCAACGAGTTCCGGCAAAGTATTGGCGATGACAAAATCCTCACCTTTATCCATAAATGCTTTTACCGGTGCTGTCGGGCCTGGAAGGACACGGGCTAATACCTTCTTAATACTCTTTCCAGTCAAATCCGGATTTTGTTCCGATCCTGATAAGGCAAATTCTTTTTCAATAATTTTCTGCGTTAAAATGAACCATGAATAATCATAACCAGTCTTCATAATCGCATCAAGGGTTCCTAAGGTGTCGAAGCCTGGAAAGTTTGGTGCCGAAAAACGCTTCCCCGTTGCATCCAGCCATAAGGAGGATGGTCCGGGAAGAATCCGGATTCCATGCATGGGCCAAACCGGGTCCCAGTTTTTAATGCCTTCTGTATAATGCCACATCCGGTCTCGATTGACGATGCGGCCGCCAGCCTTCTCTGTAATTCCCAGCATTCGTCCGTCAACATGTTCCGGAACACCCGAAATCATATTTTTGGGCGCCTCACCAAGTCGTGCCGGCCAATTTTTCCTAATCAGTTCGTGGTTGCCGCCGATCCCGCCACTCGTCACCATCACAGCTTGTGCATGAAATTCAAAATCTCCAACTACTTCCCGGGAACTCGCTTCTCCGCGAACAGCTGTGCTTGGAATAAGGATATCGCCAAGGGCTCCAATGATTGCACCTTTTTCCGTTAATAACTCATTCACTTGGTGCCGCGGTCGATAGTCAACAAGACCATTTGCTATCGCTTTTCGGACTCTATCCTCGAAGGGTTTAACAAGTCCGGGGCCAGTTCCCCAAACGATATGAAAGCGTGGAACCGAATTCCCATGCCCTTCGGCAAGATAGCCACCACGTTCAGCCCAGCCTACCACTGGAAAAAAACGAACCCCCATATCATATAGCCATTTACGCTTTTCACCAGATGCGAATTCAACATAGGCCTCTGCCCATTTTTTCCCCCAGTAATCCTCGTCCTCTTCACGGTCAAAACCAGCTGCTCCTAACCAGTCCTGCCAGGCAAGTTCGTGGGAATCTTTGATGCCCATCCTTCGCTGTTCGGGTGAATCGACCAGAAATAATCCGCCAAATGACCACCATGCCTGTCCGCCAAGAGACGCTTCCGGTTCCTGATCTAATAGGAGCACTTTCTTACCTGCATCTGCAAGTTCAGCCGTTGCCACTAAACCGGCTAGTCCAGCACCAACCACAATCACATCATAGTTCAAACTTCTTCCTCCATTTCAAAAAAAATATTTTCAGAAAAATGAATATTTTCAATTATACCATGACTTATTAACAATAATCGATTGTCTTATTGTTAAGTATTAGTTGGCAAGAATATTTTGGAAGTAATTATTGAATTATATGTCACGTCGTGATATAGTCATAGTAAGACATATTTACTTGCGACATATTTTCTAACATAGAACTAAGACTAGTGAGGCGAGGATATTGGAGATAGAAAAAGTTTTGAAAAAATATGTACCAATGACAGAAACGGCGTTCTATATTCTTTTATCGCTGACAGAACCGCGCCACGGATACGGAATTGTTAAACATGTGGACGACATTACAAACTCACGGATCGTATTAGGATCGGGAACCGTTTACGGAACGCTAACAAAAATGCAAAAAGATGGAATCATTACGGTATTTGCCGACGAGGAAAGAAAAACAGTTTATGAAATAACGGAAACAGGGAAAAAATTAATCACTGCCGAGATAAAGAGACTCAAGGAGCTACACCAGAATGCATTGAAAAATGAGGAGGCGTTTTTATGATTAAAAAAGTAATTAGGCCATTCTGGAGCTATGATGTTCAAAAAACAGAAAAATGGCTCTCCTATATGGCGGAAAATGGATACTTTTTAGTGAAAATCAATCGAGTTACTCGTTGTTTTTTCTTTCAAAAAGATGAGCCCAGGAAGTTAACGTACCGAATTGGATTCGATAAAATGCAAGGGGAGTCACTATCGGGAGGGCTCATAGCAGAGGGATGGACAAAGGTATTACGGACGGGCAACTGGTTTGTCACGTCTAACGAAAAGCCTCCGGAGCAAATTAAAACCTCGTCTGTCCGCGAAGGAATTATCAAACATAATCGCATCATTATGTATATTTTCGGAAGTATAGTATTCTATTTTTCAATTATAGCTGTATTTTTTCTAAGTATGTCTGGTCTACTTCTGTTTTCCTCGGACCAGGTTGTAGTCGAAAAAAGTCCATATTGGATTTTGACCTATTTATATTTCAGTGCCGTAATAGCTACATACCTACTTGCACTATATTCTATGGTGACAATTCATCGGACAAATAAAAAATTAATAAATGAAAAGGGTATTAGTGATGCACTATACAGTAAGACTCAGGATGCAGTGAACTTGAGCAAAGCGGAAGAAAGGCAGTTAAAACGTTCGGGACAACTGATTGTTAAAAGAAAACTTGGCTGGATGTATGCTCCGGATATGCTAGAGCTGTGGCTTGAGAAAATGGAAGCACAAGGCTATAATCTCTACCGTATTAGTAAGACCGGAACGACTTTTCATTTTCTAATTGGCTCCCACCGAAGGGTAAGTTATTGCGCAGATTATCAAAACATCGCCGATGAGAGTTACTTTGATATCCATAGGGATGCAGGCTGGAAAAGTGTTTTTAATTCTTTTGGATCAATACAAAAATGGTCGATTTGGAGTCGTGAATATTCGGAGGAAGAAGAAAGGCCGCAAATTTACAGTGATAAAACCAATCAATTAAAACATGCAAGAAAGATTGCTATTTCCTATTCATGTTTGTTTCTTCCTTTAATAATTGTCTATATGTTTAACTTAGGTTTGGGATTTGAATTGATGAAAAATAACCATCCAGATCCACAAAGGATTTTCACCATCATTGTTATGCTTTTGGCGATTTTGTCTTTTGGCAGCTATTCAATCAGGACTTGGATGTATTACAGGCGATTAAAAAAGCAGGTTGGATGCTAGAAACGATATTTACGGCACGTACAATGGTACAATTTTTCTATTAGGAGATGATAGGATGAAATCAGAAAAAGAAAAGATGATCAATGGTGAGCTGTATATCGCAGCCGATGCAGAACTTGTTAAAGAGCGTGAAAACGCGCGGAGACTTACAAGATTATATAATCTTACATTAGAAACAGAGGGGGACAAACGCTCAGCGCTTTTAAAAGAACTGTTTGGTTCTACTGGAGATAATATATACATAGAGCCGACTTTTCGTTGTGATTACGGCTATAACATTCATGTCGGTGAGAACTTTTATGCGAACTTCAATTGTGTTTTTTTAGATGTTTGTGAAATTCAGATAGGGAAGAATTGTATGGTAGCTCCAGGGGTTCACATTTATACAGCAGCGCATCCGTTGAACCCATTTGAGAGAAATTCCGGCGTTGAGTTTGGGTCTCCCGTAAAAATTGGTGATAATGTGTGGATTGGCGGGGGAGCAATTATTAACCCTGGGGTTACAATCGGAAATAATGTCGTCGTTGCCTCAGGTGCGGTTGTTACAAAGGATGTACCTGATAATACAGTTGTTGGCGGAAATCCGGCAAAAATTATTAAAAATATTGAAGTTTGATTAAAGATAGTATCGTATAGTTCATCCCTAAATGCAGAATAATATGTTCATACATTATTTAGGGGTGCTTTTTAAAATGAAAAAAACAACCATCATTATTGCGGGACTAATTGCTGCCCTTTGCTTTCATTCTTGGAAAGTCCAGGCGGATGACCTGCCAAGGTTATCACCTGATTGCCTTGAAAATAGGAAAAATCGAGATTTAGAATATAATAAAGCACTAATGAAAGATATTATTGCCGGGCTAAAATTGGACATTGATGATCAAAGTTATACGGAGGTAACGGACAGGGGATTAGACGCTACTCATATGATCTATGGTGGAAAAGAAATAGATGAGGTTTATCAGTCACTACAACAACAATTTATTGTTGCATCCCGTGGTAAACCTGCCTTGTTTGTCAGACCCGCTGAAGCCTATTTGCTTTATAAGCAGCCGGATAACACGAATGTTGCGGTGCATCTAAAGCTTAACAATTTTAAATGGGAAGTCGTTGAAAAGAAAAAGGAAAAGGGTAATGCCATAAATTATAAGTTGTTAAAATGTGAAAAGGAATACCTGAAAGAAAAGAAAGAATATTACAACAAGGACTAATAAACATAGTTTTCTCCATCTAAGGAGAAGGCTTTTTTTTCGTTGGTGGAAAAGGATTTAGGTATTAGAAAAGAGAATTTTTAAATAAAGTAGTACCTAGAGAGGGGAACTGATTGATTAGTTGCTAAACATTACCAGAATAAATTATCATAGAATACACAGATTAATGCGATACTTGGATATTTAGAGTGTCGCTTTTTAGTTTCGCAAATTGTTTATTGGATTCAGAATATGGATTAGGGGGCAGTGGAAAATGATAAAGGCAGTAATATTTGATCTTGATGGAACATTATTAAATCGAGATGCCTCCGTACAAAAATTTATCGAATTTCAATATGAGCGCTTGAAGAATTGCCTTGGTCACATCTCAAAAGAATTATATATATCTAGATTCATAGAATTAGATTGTCGAGGGTACGTCTGGAAGGATAAAGTATATCAACAACTGATCACAGAGTTTAACATTAAGGGGATTACATGGGAACAGTTACTTCAAGATTATTTAGCAGAGTTTAAGAATCATTGTATTCCATTTCCAAATTTAATTCGTATGTTAGAAGCTTTAAGGCAGAAATCCATCCTGATGGGAATCATAACGAATGGGAAGGGACAGTTCCAGACTGATAATATAAAGGCATTAGGATTAGAAAAATATTTTAATACAATCCTAATTTCTGAATGGGAAGGTGTCAAAAAACCTAACCCTGAAATTTTTGAAAAAGCTTTAAAACAGCTCAATGTTTTAGCTAATGAAAGTGTTTATGTTGGCGACCATCCAGAAAACGATGTAATCGCAGCCGGGAAAGTTGGAACGAAAACGATCTGGAAAAGAGAATTTCAATGGGATGAATGTAAAGCTGATTTTATTATTGAGGATTTAGGGGAAATTCCATCCATTATTGAAAAATTGACATAAAAACAGTTGGAAAATCAGAACATTTAATCAGGTTTCACACCTTTCGCAATACAGCGGAAAAGAGTAGAGGTGGTGGTTACCCTTGAAGGAATTAGCGCATTTCCGTAATAAAAGAAACTCTTTTCTTTTATTGTTAGGGGTGGGACTTTTCAACATTAGGTGATTTCGTTTATTTAGTACGAACGAGCAATAAGATAGGAGAAGGAGGATTGTGAAAAACTATTCCCTACTTCTCCTTACAATTTACCCAAGTAAATTTGTATCAAACTCTTGAATCGACCTTCTTTTTTCATCATATCTTTCATTGTAGTTTCCGCCTGTAAATTTAGAAATCGTACTTCTCCAAAAAGCCTGAGCAGGATAGTTCTTTTCTACTTGTGTGATAAACCATTTACCAGGAAATAAGCTGAAGATTTGGTTAGCTGCTATTTTTCCATAGCCTTTTCCAGAATACTTTCGAATGATAAAGAATTCTTGAATTGCGTTCGGTTCGGTTTCTGATGCACTTTCAACAAGGGCAAAACCTATCAGTTCGTCTTCCTTTTTAATAAAATAGGGGTGCAGATTTGAGCACTCCCAATACGGCATTAAATCAAAGGGCTTATAAGTACCGTTCCTTTCTAAAGTAATGGCTGGTATGAACTGGCTAAATTCATAAATATAAAATTGAATTAGATTGTGTAAGATATACTCTTCTTCTTTTAACACTTTCACAAGATTTATCATAGGTAACCTCCAATCTCCTGAAGAATAAATTTGACATGCTTCATCAAGATTCCTGTATTTTTGTGATAAAAAAAGGATTTTGGTATAAAGAATCTAATATAACAATATAGAAAAATTTAGAATTTAAGAGAGGGGACAGGATGGACGAGTCCAAATTTTATGCCCATTGCCTGCAGGGTGATGTAACGGCTGCCTATGAGTATCTTCGCTCGATACAAGATAAGAATAAAAAATATCAGGATTTAGTATCCAAATATTATCATCGCTTTTTTGGAGGAAAGCCAATTTATCGGTATAAGTCAGACGATCCCTGGATTCGAAAAGTATTATTGGCTTATTATCAATATTTCACCTCTGTATTAACCGGAAAGAACGTCAAAGATGCAGAAACACAGCTGGTTCAGTTGTTAGGTGGGTTAATTTCGGATCAAGTAATATTCGATAACCTTGATATAATCGAGGAGAAATTAGAAATCCTTTTTGCGGAAAAGGGCTATCAATTCTTAGGTGGTGTGACATCTCCATTCAGAGGACCTTATATTTGGAAAACCACGAAAAAAATGGACTTTATAGTTGAGTTGCCACACGAAATTCAAGAGGTTACAGTGAATTTCTTAAGCGATTTCATTATGCAAAGCTGGCTCCATTTTGCAACGTTCGGTGAAAAATTTGCCGGGGGCTGGGCTAAAGCTGATGGCCTGTATTATGTTGATGAAGGACCAAAGAGAAAGAGAGCAAGACTAGATAGCAGCGAATTTCAAGTGAGTTATTTAAAGCACGAAGCCCAGCATCTTAGCGATTACTCACGGTTTCCTCATTTGCAGCCTAAAGATTTGGAATACAGGGCCAAACTAGTTGAACTGATTTATGAACCGAAACCGATCATATTACTTAAGAAATTTTATTATGAAGCTAAAAATGATCCGAATTTTCCACATCCTTATTCATCGTTTGTGCTAATGACAAGATTGTCAATATTGGCTTTTGGAAAAGAAGAAATACAAAGTCTTGAAAAATGGAAGCTCGTCGAACATGCACAGATTCGAGATTGGGCTTGGCATTTATATGATGATCATACAGATCAGCTTGAACTAAGTGGAAAAGGAACAAAGGGAGTTATATAGCTCTGTTTTGTATGTAACCGACTCACTTAACATGATATAGTCTTTCCACAAAGATTACATTTATATTTTCCCGCAATTATCCAATCATAATCGCTTGCGTATTAACCCAAAATAAGATGGTTCACTCATTCAAACAAAGGGGTTGATGGGATTGAGATGGCACAAAACAATACTTTCCATGATCCAACAGCGGCAAGATAAAAAGATTGCCCTGGCTGTAGATACATCCACGAATGAAGCACCGAGTCTTTTGATTAATAACATAGTGAAATTGTTTGAGCAACTTAAGCCTGATACCATTTTAGTTCAAGCAGATTTTAAAATTAGAGATATTTCCTCTATAAAAAGTGATACGATTAAATACTATACGCATGGGAAATCATCTTATACATTAGTGCTAGAGTGGGCAAAAGAGGAAAAGATCGACTCGCTGTTTTACATTACAGATGTAACCGGCTTTTTTTCTGAAGAAATGGATAAAGTGGATTTTGAACTTTTTTGGCTTGTTCCGGGTGCGATCTTACCGAGAGTGCCATTTGGGAAAGCAATAAAAGTTGCATGAAACGAAGCAATTCCCTCACTTTTTTTTTTTGTGGGGGATATTTTATTTTTGATATTGAAAAAAGGTAATTTCATTATTAATGCTGAAATGTAATATAGGATGTTAAACAATCTTAAGGAGTTTAATACATGATTAAAAAGCTCGATTTACATAATTTAAGTCTTGTTAAGGAATTGTTTGAACTGCAAACTGCCTCCTATTTAGTTGAGGCAAAGTTAATCGATTTTTTCGAAATCCCTCCACTTAAAGAGACGATGGACGAATTAAAAGAATGTGGAGAATCGTTCTTTGGATTTTTTGAAGGGGAAAAACTTGCTGCTGCACTTTCCTATACAATTGATGGGGAGGAACTGACGATTTGCAGAATGGTCGTACATCCTAAACATTTTCGTAAAGGAATTGCACAAAGGTTGTTGGAGGAAGTAGAGAATAATAAAAAGGCTTTAAGAGTTTTTAAAGTATCAACAGGCAAAGACAATACCCCTGCCAAAAGTTTATATCTGAAAAATGGCTATAAATTGGTTGGTGATTTGGAGGTAGTACCGGGGCTATTTATAAGTAAATTTGAAAAAAGAAGGAGTTAGGAACAATGACAGCAACATTTTCGCATAAGCAGATGGCGGTAAATTGTTTTAATGCAGTTTGGGATTTCCTAGATTTGCCTGAAAGAACGAAAGAGGAAGAAGAAAAAATGCTTCATCTCGCACATGTTTCTTTTTGGCATTGGACACAGGTGGAGGAGCATACTACTAAAAATCTTTCCATCGGGTACTGGCAATTATCCAGGGTATATGCCATTACTGAGTTGGGTGAAAGATCACATTATTATGCCAACCGGTGTTTGGAAGTAAGCAAGGACAATAACATTGAGCCGTTTTATATTGGCTATGCTTATGAGGCATTAAGCCGGGCAAATACCTTATTAGGTCGTTATGATTTGTCGAAAATTCATTCCGAACATGCAATTGAATATGCACAAAAAGTTAAAGATGAAAGTTCAAAAAATATGCTTTTGAATGATATACAGATAATTAAAAGTTATTGGGAAAAAAATTAGATTAACAGAATAGAAGTTTAAAATATAAAGGAAAAACACACCCAAAAATGATAGTGTTTTTCCTTTTGTAATATTATCCAAAAATCATTTGAACAACCATCCATGCATTTAAACCAAGGATGATAACGGCAAACATCGAAGAAAGTACGGTTGTGATTCGTTTATTGGTCAATACGCCCATCAATTCTCTTTTTTGCGTGTAATAGATTAACGCAATAATTGGAAATGGTAATACGATGCTAAGCACAACCTGGCTTATAATCAGTGTTTGGGTTGGATCCACACCGATGGCAACAATGATAACGGTTGGAAGCATTGTGACTAAACGGCGAATCCATAATGGAATGGTAAATCCTACAAATCCCTGCATAATGACTTGACCGGCCATCGTACCAACGACAGAACTTGAAATACCTGAAGCGAGCAACGATATCAAGAACACACTGGCTGCAGCAGAGCCAAGCAGCGGTGTAAGGGTGTGGTAGGCCGTGGTTAAGTCGGCAATATGACTTTGACCAGATGTATTAAAAACGGATGCAGCCATATACATCATCGCCAGATTAACAAATCCTGCAAGCGTCATGGCAATCAAAATTTCTTTTGTACTAAATTTTTGAATCTTAATTTTTTCCATATCATTTCTTGGCACAATGCGATTCTGCGTTAAGCTTGAGTGCAAATAAATCGCATGTGGCATGACTGTGGCACCAATTACCCCGACAGCTAACATAATGCTTTCACTGTTACCAAGCCATGGAACGACACTATGATAAGCAATTTGCGAAAAATCGGGCTTTGAAAGGATTGTTTCCACTAGGTAACATAACCCGATTAGCATGGCAAAGGCAGCGATGAATTTTTCCAACGGCCGGAAGCCGAATTTTTCAAGCATCAATATCAAATAGGTGACCACACCAGTAATAAGAGTAGCAAACAGCATGGGAATGCCGGCTAATAAGTTTAATGCTAATGTCGCCCCTAAAAATTCAGCGAGATCGGTCGCCATGGCAGCAAGTTCTGAAACGACCCACATAATAATTGTAAGCCATTTTGGCATATGATCACGGCAAATTTCGGGCAGGCTTTTTCCTGTTGCAATTCCAAGTTTACCGGACATGTTTTGTAAGAGCATCGCCATTAAATTGGCTAGAACGATTACCCAAAGCATTTTATAACCAAAGCGGGCACCACTTTGAATGTTAGTCGCAAAATTTCCGGGATCTACATAAGCAATGGAAGCAATGAAAGCAGGGCCAAGAAACGGCAGTAATGCCCGTATCCCTTTAACTTTTCCATTTATGGCATCTCTTGCGGCAGAGACAGTTCGTTGTTCCGCTGCACGAGCCTTGTCAACTGCAAGTGAATTTGTGTGGCTCATCCGATACCATCCTTTCTATTGTGTCTTTCGTTGATGCAAGGTTTGTTCGTTGATGAACAAAAGTTGCATCGATGCAAATTTATAAATCTATTATATAAAATTTTGAAAAATTTGTGAATGTTTTTGCCTAAAAAATAAATTTTTTTTGATGGAAAAATGGAAAAGAAAAAGTTCGCTTGAACAAAAGATCTTTAAAGGCTACAGTAGAATGGTAGAACGATTAAGAAGGTGGCAATCTTGGAAAAACGATATTTTACGATTGGGATGGCGGGGCATATTGATCATGGGAAGACATCCTTAACAAAAGCGCTTACGAATGTTGATACTGACCGTCTTAAAGAGGAGAAAGAACGACAAATCTCGATTGAACTCGGATTTGCTCCACTATATGAAGACAATGAAATTCAAATTTCCGTTATTGATGTACCAGGACATGAACGGTTTATCCGGCAAATGATTGCCGGGGTAGCTGGAATTGATTTGGTTGTACTTGTCGTTGCAGCAGATGAAGGTGTGATGCCGCAGACAAGGGAACATCTTGATATCTTAAAATTCTTAGGTGTAAAAAATGGTGTTGTCGCGATTACAAAAATTGACAGGGTTGAGGAAGAATTTATTGATCTTGTCAAGGATGATATTTTAGAAGAACTTACAGGGACGGTATTTGAGGATTCTCCATTTGTTCTTGTTGACAGCTTATCAAAAAAGGGCATTGAACAAATTAAGGAATTAATTATCAAAATATTAATGGAACTGGAAATGCGTGATGCAAAAGGGGCTTTCCGTCTTCCTATCGATCAGGTGTTTACGGTAAAGGGTCAAGGGACGGTTGTTCGTGGTACAGTATATGAAGGTACTGTTGAGGAAGGACAAGTACTAAAAATAATGCCTAAGGGAATTGAGGTTAGGGCAAGGCAGATTCAGGTGCACCATAAACAGGCCTTGATGGCGTACGCAGGACAGCGGACTGCCATCAATCTTTCAAATGTATCAAAGGAAGATTTAGAACGTGGTGATGTCCTCGTTTCATCAGAACATTTTATTGTGACGAAAACAGTAGATGTTGCAGTTCGGATGGTTGAAGATCTAGAACATATGGTCAAGCAGCGGATGCCGATCAAGCTTCATATTGGAACTGCAGAGGTAATGGGGCGGATTGTTTTCTTTGACCGTAACGAGATTAAGGAAGAAAATGGGGAAATCCTTTGTCAGCTACGCCTTGAGGAGGAAATTTTAACGAAACGCGGAGACAGATTTATTTTACGCAGACCGAGCCCGCAAGAAACGATTGGCGGCGGCTGGGTAATTGACCCACGTGGAAATAAATATCGCTTCGGAAATCAAACAATTGAAGAGCTTGAAAAGAAAAAGGTTGGCACACCAAAGGAGCGAATCACCACGACATTAATCGAAGCGAAAAGTCTTCCATTAAATGAACTGATTAAGCGGACAGCACTTGATGAACAAACATTAACCGAGCATTTAACCGATGATGAATTCGTTTTATATAATGGTAAAGAGTATACATTGCAGCTATTAATCCATTCAATTGAGGAGGACATTTTTGATAGATTGCAGGAATTCCACCAGAGCCATTCGATGAAGATAGGGGTTAATAAAGCCGAGCTTTTGCAAACACTGCAAAAAAGGTTTCCCAAATCCTTGCTGGATTTTGTGGTGGAAAACGGAATCGCGAACGGAATCTTTAAGCGAAAAGAGCAATTTGTGTCACTTGCATTGTTTATTCCCCATGTCCCGAAAAATTGGGAGAAACGAACAGAAAATCTGCTTGTAGAATTAAAAAAGGACGGATTAAAGGTTCGATACGTAAAGGATTATTTTTCAACCGCCGGGATTCCTGAAGCGCTGGAGTTTGATTTAAAGAGATTTCTGGAGGATCAGGAGTTACTCGTACTGTTAGATGAGCAGTTCGCCTATCACGGGGAAGTGTTTAGGGAAGCAGTTGGAAAACTTCGCAGCCATACAGGTCCTGAATTTGAAGTCGGCGATGCGAAGGAGGTTCTTGATTTATCAAGAAAATACATGATTCCATTTTTAGAAAGATTAGATGCAAAGGGTCTTACAAAAAGGATAGAGAACAAACGAGTTTGGATATAAGGATGGCCCCACTTTCCAAATTGGAAATGGGGCTTTTTATATTTACGATAGAAATTCAGCAGGGTTTAAGTCAAGCTCGTGGCAGATGTCAGCAACCATTTGTTGTTCATTGTGATCGAAGTTACCATCAGCATAGCCGATAGCGATACAATAGCGGGCAACTAATCGAGCAATTTCTGGCTTACTTCTTATTTTTCCAAGGGCACGAAATGCTTCAGCACGACCCATCATCCGATCATTTTCCATTCTAGAAATAAACAAGTTGAATCTTTGAATCACTTTATTCGTATCAAAGACTCGAAGCTCCTCACTTTGATGGACAAATTCGAGCATCTTTTGACGTTCAGCTGCATCTAAGTAGCCATCAGCCATTGCTACCAAGGCGCAGGCTGCAACAACTGCATCAAGGACATCCTGGCTTTTATAGCGATTGAATAAATCCTGTGCTTTTCGTTTTTGATTGTTTGCCCATTCAGCATAATCCGTTTGCGAAGGGGACCAGTTGCTGCCACAGTTATTGCACGAGAACTTTAGCTGATTTTTCCCAATAAAACCACCAAGTAAGCCGACAGGGCCAAGGATTAACCCACCGATGGCTGCTTTTCCAAGACCAAATCCTTTTTTCCCCGTTCGGACATTGGTAGAATGGCAGCGCGGACACATAATATCGTCTCCACCATACGCTTGGCGTGAGCCCGATGTCGATGGGAATGTCGACTGCGACGGATACCCGTAGGACGGCTGCTGGTAGGACGATTCCGGTTGTAGATGTACAGGCTGTTGATATGAACTTTGGCCCTGCTGACTTTGTTGATATGGATTATTGCTGGTTTGATTTTGCTGATATGGATCATATTGATTCGTATTATTTGTTTGGTACTGATTAATTTGGTGTCCAAAGTTAACACCACTTTGTCTCTGTTGAGTATTTGTCTGTGGTACAGGTGTTTGCGTACTTGCAGGAGGATCATCAACGGTAATCCCAAAATTACGGCATAATGCAGCTAATCCGCCCTGAAAACCGCTTGCAATCGCATTGAATTTCCATTCTCCGTTATGACGGTAAACTTCAGCGGCAACAATCGCAGTCTCAACCGTAAAGTCCCTTCCTAAGTTAAATCTTATTAATTCCTCATTCGTGATTTCATTAAATATTCGGACATAGGAATCTGATACCTGTCCGAAATTTTGCCGTTTTACCTGCGCATCATGAATAGTAATGGTAAAGGCAATTCGGTGAATATGGGCAGGAACACTTTTTAAATCGATCCTAATTTGTTCATCGTCACGAACCCCAGAACCGATGCGATTGTCTCCGCTATAAAGGATTGATCCATTTCCACCTGAAGGGTTATTATAAAAAACAAAGTCCTGATCACTGTTCACTTTTCCGGATTCACCTAATAAGAATGCCGAGGCATCCAAATCAAAGTTGGAACCAAGATTGGTGACATTCCAGCCTAATCCGACAACGACATTTTGCAGACCGGGGTGTGATTTCGTTAAATCAACCTTTTGCCCCTTACTAAGAGTAACACCCACACTTTTCACTCCTCATCCATTTTGTGTATATGTACAGTATAAATCTATTTTTGAAAAAGGGAAAAACTTCTAGCTAAAAAATAACCTTGGGCATTTTGTTCACACTTAAAATGTACGAGTTAAAGGGACGAAAAGTTTCATATTATTTAAAGTAAAAAGGAAAAGGGACTAACTTATAAAAGTTACCCCCCTTAAGCCTTATTTGGCAAGTATCAGCCTGTATGATGGATATCATTATTTTTTCTAAATGGCCACCAGTTGGCTTCGCCAAATGTTTTTACCATGACTGGTACAAACAATGGAAGGACGAAAAGTGCGTACAAGGCTAACCCAATTAGGAGAATCGTAGCAATTTGCAGCAAGGATAAAACGCCGGAAGGCATCATCGCAGCAAATGTGCCACCTAAGATAACGGCAGCCGAAATAATTACTGTACCCATCTTTTTCATAGATAATAAGATTGCTTGTTGTACCGGCATATTCCGGTATTCGTTAAAACGATCCATTAAGAAAATGCTATAGTCGATACCAAGTGCTACCAAGATCACAAACGCAAAGAATGGAACGGCCCAGCTGATCCCTGTGTATCCTAACAAATGAACAAAAATGGCCTCAGAAATGGACATTGCAGTATAGTAGGTTAGGATTAAGGAACCAATTAGATAGAGCGGCATAATTAGCGAGCGAAGTAAAATGATGAGAATAATCGTAATACCTGCCAGCATTAAGACAACTGTTCGTGAATAATCAGCTTTAGAAATGGTGTCAAGGTCATTATGCATACTTGATACACCGCCAACAGCCACTGTTGCATTTTCAAGCTTAGTATCCTTAACTGCTCGTTTTACCGCCTGTTTAATTTCTGGAATCCGGTTAATGGCTTCATTGGAATATGGATTTTTAGTAAAGACCACATCAATCGTCATGACTTTACGATCCTTCGACATATAGGCATTGAGAGCCTGCTCGAAATCCTTACTGTCTAGCACGTCCTGTGGAATATAAAAACCGTTCTGTTTCTGCTTTGATACATCTTTAAGATAATTTTGTGCCGAGTTGAGACCATCGGATACTTGATTTAAGCCATCAGCACTTTGAGCTAAGCCGTCTGAAAGCTGCGTGATTTGACCGCTTATATCCTGAAATCCGGTTAAGAATTGCTGCTGTCCGTTCTTCACATCATTTAATCCGCCTGAAAGTTGAGGCATGCCATTTACTGCAGCGTGTTGGCCAGCCTGCATTTGATAAAGCCCGTCTTCCATTTCTTTGAATTTCGGCAAAAGCTTTTCAAGTCCGGAAACAAGTTCCTGCTGGCCCGGTACTAATAAAGCAAAGTGACTATTTGCCTGATTTATTCCATTCTGGGCACCTTTTAATTTACTATTTAAGATCTCCAGTCCGGAAGACATTTGTTCTAGCTTTTCCTGGGAGACCTGAACGGTTCCTTTAATAGCCTGGTAGTTTTGATTTCCTTGTATGTCACTGTAATCTTGTTCAAGATTCGTAAAATAATGATAGGTTGATTGTAGGGCTTGGTTTAAAGAAACTAAACCAGCCGCAGTTACATCGTAATTTTTACTGAGCTCAGTTAAACCAGTATCGATTCCACTATAGACGGGAAGCAACTTTTTGCTTCCAGCTAAAAGTTCTTCAATCCCAGATTTCATCTCTTCTAAATGTTTTCGAATCTCAGTTGAACCCATAGAGCTGCCTTTCAGTCCTTTATCAATATCCGATAGTCCACTTTGAAGTTTTCCCATGTTGCTTTGGATGGCGGCCGTACCGGTTATTAAAGTATTGAGTCCGTCCGTTGCTTCTTTCATCTTCGGCTGATTCGCCGCCATTTGGGTGCCGGCTTCAGAAAGACCGTCGCTGATTTTCTTAATCCCGTCATTCCCTTGACCAAGACCGTCACCAAGGCTTGCTACTTGTTTCGACAGATAAAAATCATCAATGGTTGTGCCGGTTGGACGTGTCACCGAACGAACTGTGTCAACATTATTTACCTTTTGAAGCTCCTGGCTAATTTTTTCCGTCAAGGTAATATAATCAGATGTGTTCATTTTATCGTCGTTTTTAATTACAATTTGTGTTGGCATCGATTCACCGGGACCAAATGAATCAGAAATGATATTGAACCCTTTTATCGACGGATATTCATCGCTGATTTCTTCGAGCGAGTTAAACGACAGTTGATCCTTATATGTAAATAAGAATGGAACAGAAACGATGGCAACAAGGATAAAGGCAATTAACGGGCGCTTTAAGGCGAATTTACCCATTATGCCCCATATTTTACTGTCACCATGTTCAAGTTTGCCTTTGGATGGCCAAAATAGTTTTCTTCCAAGGACTGCCATAAAAAAAGGAACCACGGTGAAGAGTGCAAGTAACAAAATCGCAACACCAACTGCAACGGCTGAAGCAGATTTGTAAAGCTGAAAGGTGGAAAAACCGATCGACGCAAATCCAATTAAAACCGCTATACCGCTAAAAATAACTGTTTTTCCGGCAGTACGGTAGGTGGCAATAATCGCTTCTGTTACATCTTCACCACTTGACAGTTCCTCTTTAAAACGGCTAAGAAGTAAAATACAATAGTCCGTTCCAATCCCGAAAAGAACCGCGACTAGGAAGATCTGGGTAAAGGTTGATAAGGGGAAGTTAACGTTATCAACTAATAACCCGACAATCGATTGTGCTGTCAGATAACTGAAGCCCACTGTTACAAGTGGAATAATTGGTGCCACAGCGGATCTGAACACAAGAAGGAGTACAATTAAAATAAATCCGACGGTAATCCCTTCAGTTTTTTTCAAGCCTTCCTGGGAATTGGTAACAAGATCATCACCAATGACCCAGCTCCCAGTATAATAATGATCGAGCTTCACATTATCTATCGCATGATACAACTCTTCGGCAATTTCTTTTGCTTCCCGACCATTTGCTGTTACTTTAAGAGAGACAAGAATGGTTTTTCCATCTTTTGAAACTAGCTGATCCTTTAATTCATCCTTATTAAAATGAGTAAGGATTTCAGGGATACCAAGTTTCTTTTTACTCTTATCAAGCTGGTTAACAGCTTTTTCCGCATTCGAAAAATCATCCTTTGTTAACTTTTTATCACTATGGAAGACTAGGGCTGTTTGTAATTGACTGCCTTTATTTTCACTTGATTGAACATCTTTGAGAATTTTTTCGGCAATGGTGGATGAATAGCCTTCCGGAACGGCAATTTGCCCTTTTTCCCGAACAAGTCCTTCCATATTTGGCGCCAACATAAAAAGAGCAGTGATAACAGCGATCCAGGCGATTAAGATGAACCACTTTCCTTTAATGATTGCTCTCACATTTTACTCCCCCAGTTCTTCTTTTTTCTTGTTGTCTAAGATTAGCGCTAATTTTTCATACGTATTAATAAAATTAATAATTTCAGATTCTTCAAATTGCGTAATGATTGATTCAACGAGTAATCGAATTTTTTCTTGGCAATTTTGATAAAGTGTATTTCCTGCTTCCGTTAAGGTTAAATAGACTACTCTCCTGTCATTTTCATCGCGGGTTCTTTGAATGAGTCCTCTATCGGCCATTCGATTGATAATGGCTGTTATCGCACTTTTATTCACTTCAAATGCATCAGCCAATTCAGTGGAAGTACATTCCCTAGACTGAGAAATGTATCTTAATATGTAGTGCTGGTCATTGGTTAATTCGTCGCCAATTTGCCCTTTGATTAATGATTCCGCCTTTTTATGTACTTGAAAAGAAGTGGTTACATAGCGGTCTATTACCTCTTGAATAATATGGTTATTCATGATTTTTGGCACCTCACAAAATTAGTTAAACTATTTAACTATTAACGTGTTTAACTATATTACATATGGAATTTCACGTCAATATTTTCCTTTAAGGAAAAGTTAAGAAACGGATATGATAATAGGCTTATTCCAAATAAAAAGCATTCTGGTGTTTGCCCAGGATTAGAAAAGGAGTATGAATCGATGAAAAAATGGATTTTAATTGCAGTGTGCGTCCTAATTGTGGGATTTGTTGGATACCAATGGGTTTCGGCAAAAGCAAGTCCACAAACCGCGACGGCACAAGAAAGAACAGCAGTAGTTCAAAAGGGAAAATTAGATGTCAAGATAAGCGGTTCGGGTACGGTACAGCCGGTTACGAGCGAGGATATTAAATCGACAATTGATAACAATGAAATAGATGAAGTGCTCGTTTCAGCTGGTGAGGAAGTTAAAAAAGGAGCAATCTTAATGACATATGTAGATGGCAGTGACCCCATTATCGCACCAGCAGATGGGGTGATCACCACAATAGCGGTTCAAAACGGAGAACGTGTAAATAATGGACAAGCTGTTGCCCATTTAACGAACTACAAGGACTTACAAACCGTAGTACAAATTGATGAACTTGATATTCCAAAAATCGCAAAAGATCAAACTGTAACCTTAAAAGTAAATGCGTATCCTGACCAAACTTTCACTGGAACAGTAACAACAGTTGCGGAAGAGGGAGCAGCAACAAATGGCGTATCCAATTTTGATGTCACCATCCATATCGACAAACCAGATAATCTTAAGGTAGGGATGAGCACTGAAGCAAGCATTCTAACTGCTAGTAAGGAAAATATTCTTTATGTACCACTGGATGCGGTTCATACAGTCAATGGTGAAAAATATGTCTTCATTGCTTCAGCGGGTACAGACAAAGCGAATTCAGGAAAAGCGCAAACAACAGTAAAAACGGGTTTAGCGAATGAAGATTTTGTTGAAATAACTGATGGGCTTTCTGAAGGCGACACTGTTCAATTACCACAATTAGCAACTGGAAGCTCCTCCGGTAATCAAATGAGAACGATGCAAGGAGGCTTTGGAGGTGGAATGGGCGGTTTTGGTAACATGGGAGAAATGAACCGCAGTGGGGGTGGACGAGCACAATTTGGCGGAAGGAGCGGAAATTAATGGGTAAACCTATTATTCAAATTAGTAATCTGATGAAAACCTATAAACTTGGCGGTGAGACTGTCCATGCGTTAAATGATGTATCCATTGAAATTGAAAAAGGTGAATTTTTAGCCATTATCGGTCCTTCCGGTTCAGGGAAGTCGACCTTGATGAATATGATTGGCTGCCTGGATCTGCCAGAATCCGGAACTTATTTACTGGATGGTAAAGATATTGGAAAAATGAATGATAATCAGCTAGCGGTAATTCGAAATCAAAAAATAGGCTTTATTTTTCAAAATTTTAATCTGTTAACCAAATTATCAGCTTTGGAGAATGTGGAACTTCCCTTGCTATATGCGGGTATACCTGCAAAAGAACGACGTGAAAAATCCTTAGAGAGTCTGGAGAAGGTTGGATTAAGAGAGCGTGCAGGACATTTGCCAACCCAGCTTTCGGGGGGGCAGCAACAACGGGTTGCCATTGCAAGAGCCCTTGCAGGCAATCCTTCGATTCTACTAGCGGATGAACCGACTGGAGCCTTAGACAGCAAGACGAGTCAGGAGATATTATATTTAATAAAAGAATTAAACGAGTTAGGCCATACGATTATTTTAATAACACATGATTTAATGATTGCTAAACAAGCAAAAAGAATGGTCAGTATTCAGGATGGGCAGCTGCAAGAGAGCGGGGGTGAACTAATTGGGAATATTGCAATCTATTAAGATGGCACTCCGGAGTATTAAAGGAAATAAACTTAGATCGGCATTAACAATGCTGGGGATGATTATTGGGGTGTCCTCAGTGATCATTCTCGTCTCAATTGCACAAGGGTCTGCTCAAAATGTAACAAGTCAAATTAATCAATTAGGTACAAACCTATTAACTATTAATTCCTTCGGAACAGATGTTGCCTTAACGGAAGATAAAATTGATGAGTTAAGTAAATTAAACGGGGTAAAAGCGGTGGCACCTGTCGTGCAGGGGCGTGTAAATGTGAAAAAGGATAGAACTACTTCACAGGTTTCCTTAACTGGAACAAATGCTGCCTATTCAACTGTTCGTGATGCAAAGGTTAGCCAAGGCCGATTCATTACCGACTTAGATATTGAATATCGACAGAAGATTGCAGTCATTGGTTCGGATACAGCTTCCTCTTTTTTTGGAACGGAAAACCCGGTCGGTCAATATCTTCAAATTGACGGAACGTCCTTCAAAGTTGTTGGCGTTCTGGTCTCTAAGGGAAGTTCTTTGGGCCAAAGCGGTGATAATGTCATAATCGTTCCTTTAAGTACGGGACAACGCTTGGTTAAGAGTACGACGATCAATCAGGTTTATTTACAAGGAACAAGTGAAGATCAAATGGGTTTTGTGATGAACGAGGTTGAAATGAAAATGGCCTCATTATTTCCTAACAAAAGTGATTCATATAGTGTAACGAACCAGCAGGATCTAATGGATACGATGAGCTCTGTCAATGATACAATGACGATGATGTTAGGCGGTATTGCCAGTATTTCATTGCTTGTAGGTGGAATTGGAATAATGAATATCATGCTGGTATCTGTTTCAGAAAGAACAAAAGAAATAGGGATTCGTAAAGCGATTGGAGCTAAAAGGCGGGATGTCCTTCTCCAATTCCTTATCGAAGCTGTGGTATTAAGTGGAGTCGGTGGACTAATAGGGATTCTAACAGGAGTAGGATTGGGGAAACTATTATCAGCACTATTAAATTTAACTGTCTCATTCACATCCTCCATTATGTTTTCGTCTTTCTTATTTTCATTGGCTGTCGGAGTGGTATTTGGTGTATTCCCAGCAAATAAGGCATCAAAGTTAAATCCAATCCAAGCGCTTCGTTATGAATAACAGTAAAAGGTAAAAAGCGGACACAAATATGTTGCGTCCGCTTTATATGCTATATAATGAATGATAGAAAAATCAATAAATAATTGGAGAGTTTGATATGCGCTTATTAGTGGTAGAAGATAATATTCCTTTATTAGAGTCAATTGTTCAGCTTTTATCAGACGAATTCGAAGTAGATCAGGCATCGAATGGGGAAGATGCATTATTTTTAGCAATGCAAAATATTCATGATGCCATTGTGCTTGATGTGATGATTCCGGATATTGATGGCTTCGAGGTGCTGAAGGAAATTCGGAAAAAGGGTTTTAAAACACCTGTGCTCTTCTTGACAGCTAGGGATTCCTTGGAGGATCGGGTAAAGGGATTAGATTATGGCGGTGATGACTATTTAGTTAAACCGTTTCAAGCAGCGGAATTAAAGGCAAGAATTCGCGCATTATTAAGGCGCAGCGGCAGCCTTACGACACATCAAACCATACAATATCGCGGGATTGAACTTTTGGGGAAGGAAAGGGACATTCTTGCTAATGGTCATTCTGTCAAATTAACATCTAAGCAATACGAACTTCTGGAATTTATGATTCAAAACAAAGGAGCCATACTAACAAAAGAACAAATATATGACCGTGTTTGGGGATTTGATTCTGATACGACTATTGCTATTGTTGAAGTGTTTATGCACCATCTCCGAAAAAAATTAGAGCCGTTTGGTTATCATGCTGATATTAAAACCATCCGTGGAGTCGGCTACATGCTTAACGAAGAATAGGTGACAATCATGTTTCGTCAAACACATATCCGGTTAACGTTGTTAAATTCATTAGTTTTTATTATCTTAATTAGCATTCTTGGAAGTACTATTTATTTTTATACTGAAAATAGGCTTTATAAGGATGTAAACCAATCGTTAATGGAGTCGGTTGATTTTTTTAAAAACCAAGGTCAGCAAAGACAAGGGGGTCTTGCCGGTGGACCGGGACCTAGGTTTGTCCGAAAAGACCCAAGAATTATGACACTAATCTGGGATGGGCAAAATCAGCTTCTAGCAGAACAAAATCGTGATTTTGATCTATTTACGAAAAATCAAAAACTCATTCAACCTAAGAAACTGGACACATTACAGGATGTTAAAGTGGAAGATTTCTCATTTCGCTATATTGCCTTTCAAATTAACCTTCCACAAGTGGGAGAAATAACGGTTCAATCCATTCGAAATGTTAATTCTGAAAAGGAATTATTAGACAGACTTTTGTTAATTATTCTACTTGGGTGCGGCCTAGGGATGATATGTGCAGTTTTTTCTGGTTTTTTCTTGGCGGGAAGGGCTTTAGTCCCGATAAAAAACGCCTGGCAAAAGCAGCAGGAGTTTGTTTCAGACGCCTCACACGAACTAAGAACGCCATTAGCTGTTATTCAAGCAAAAACAGATATACTCTTTCGATCCCCGGCAGCGACGATACAAGAAAAAATTCTCGATATTTCGACGATTTCCAATGAATCAAGACGATTGTCCAAGCTGGTTACAAATTTATTGACGCTTGCCAGATCGGATTCCGATCAAATTGAAATGAAAAAGTCTGATTTTTTATTAGACGAGCTTTTAAGGGAAATTATACAGCAATATGATGAAATTGCTATTTATCAAGAAAAGTCACTAAGCCTTGAAGCTGCTGAATCTGTTCATTTTTTTGCCGATAAAGAGAGAATACATCAGCTAATCGTTATTTTATTGGATAATGCCATGAAGTATACACATGAAGGCGGAGAGATATTGCTTTCGTGCAGGCAAAGTCACACTTCGCTTTTCTTACAGGTCAAGGATAACGGGATTGGTATTCCTGAAAAGGATATCCCGAAAATCTTTAATCGTTTTTATCAAAGTGATAAGACAAGGACCGCCGCAGAAGGAACCGGACTAGGATTATCAATCGCTAAATGGATTATTGAGAAACATTACGGTAAAACGAAAGTTCAAAGTACCCTTGGCATGGGGACTTCAATTGAGATTATTTTTCCTAAGGCCCAAAGAAGTTAAGTTTTGGGCTTTTTTTTAAGAAAATCTTAAGGATTGCCCTTCATAATATGTTTATCAATTGGTACAAGCACATTTTCGTGCAGTATGAATAGTGGAAGGGAGATTAATGTGATGAAAAAGACAAGAAGGGCACATTTATGGATAGGCTTAATTGCATCGGTATTCATTTTTATTGAGGCATTTAGTGGATTACTATTGAATGAACCGTGGTTAATCGGACAATCACAAACGGAAATTGGAAGAGGAAATTTTCAGCCGGGCCAATTTCCTCAAGGCTTTCAGGGGAATGATAATGTTGGTCAAAGCAATGGGCAATCAGATGGACAATCTACGGATCAAGGACAATCACAGTGGCAACGAGGGGGAAATGGAAATGAAAATGGTCAATTCCAAGGCCGTCGTGACATTGGCGTAAATGGAAATTTCCCGGCGGGGTTTAGAAGAGAAGGAATGGGACAAGGATCTGCTCTTAGTATAATCCGCGGGCTTCATGAAGGAAGGATTGGAACTACTAATATCAAATGGTTATTAGACCTTGTTGCCCTTGCAATGATGTTCTTAACGGGAACAGGCATTTATTTATCGATAAAAGTCCTCGGTGCCGAGAGAAAAAGAAAGAAGCAGCATGATGATAACATAGACATTTCTTAACAAACGGACTTGAAAATTGAGGTATCTTAAGCATTAAATGGTAAAGTTAGTCCGAATTTCACTATTTTATTATGATAGTATACTGGAGGACTGGTAATGAAACGTAAGGTGCAAAAAAAAGGAATAAATCTAATACTAGCTGTATCAATGCTCGGGATGGTGTCTGGGCCATACATTTCGACTGCATATGCTGAAGGTATTCCCAATGTAAATCAGGAAACCCCAAAGACAAACACTCTTGCTAACTTAGAAATTACCGGGATTAAGCTGGACCAGCCCTTTTCGTCAGATGTAAAGGTATACTCAGCGACAGTTGAAAATGATGTTCAAACGTTTAAGTTACTTATAGAAGGTAGTAATCCAGCATCGTCTATTTTAATTAATGGTCAAACAGTTACTAGTGGAAAAGAAGAAACTTTTTCACTGCAAACCGGAACAAATACCTTTTTAATCACGGTGAGTGATGGCAGCCAAACAGCAAATACTTATACCTTAACGATTACAAGACAACAAAGTGCAAATAATCTATTGCAAAATATTAATCTTTCTGCGGGGGCACTCTCACCTGCATTTTCTTCTGCAATAACTGATTATACTGTTCAAGTAACAAATGATGTTAATACAATTGTAATTACTCCTACATCATCAGAAAATACAGCAACAATCGAAGTGAATGAAACTTTAGTAAAGGGGGCAGGTGTTTCCGTAAAACTCCCGGATGGAAAAATAGACATAATCATTGCCGTTACAGCTGAAAATGGTGATAAAAGAACTTATACATTACAAGTTACCAAAGCAGCAGCTACTAGTTCGACACCCAACAATTCATCAAAGAATAATAATTTTTTACCGAATAACAATTCATCGCAGAAAAACAGTAATAGTTCTTCCCTGCCAACTGGTATGCAGCAAAACTCAGCACTAGAGCAAAAAACAAGTAAGGCAACACTTGCTTCCCTAACAGTTTCCAACGGTACATGGGGAAGTCCTTTTAGCAAAAATAAATTTACCTACCATGTAGCAGTTCCAAAGGATGTAAAAACGATCACCCTTAACCCATCCCCAAGCTACGGAACATCTAATATAATGATTAACGGCGGCAGCAGCAAAACAATTCAGCTTGAAGACGATAATAAAACGATTATTCCCATTGTAGTAACCTATGATGATGGTGACCATAAAACATATGTACTTGTTTTTGATAGAGTGGAATAACTGGATGAAGGCATAAGTATTCATGTTGGAAAAACATACAGGTTTAATTCGTCTCAATTAAAGCGAATGTGGATCATAATAAAATGGCAAACCTAATGTGCAATAGGTTTGCCATTTTTTTACTCAACAATGATTGTGCCTTTAAACATTTTCATCCCGCAGCTGAAGGTGTATTCGCCAGCTTTGTCAGGGGTAAAACTTAGGTTTGTTATCCCGGTTTTGAGATTAATATTGTTCACATTAAAATCAGGAATCATAAAGGTGGATAAACAGCTATTATTTTCAAGCGGATTTTCAATTTCAAGTTCCACCGGTACACCTTTTTTCACCCGAATTACGTTTGGTGAGTACCCTTTTTCCGTTACAAGCATCTTAACTTTAGGAGCGCTTTCTTTAGTTACATCAACTTCTGTTTTGGCTGGATCATGATTGCTCGTCGCTTGTGCAGGTTCATTTTTCCCAGGGATTTTTACCATATCGCTGCCATACATAAACAAAAATAATGAAACGAGCACAACTCCACCTGCGATAATCGCAAAAGGAGAGAGTTCTTCAGTATTAATCGAAAATTTGTGATTAGAGGCAACATGAATATAGACAATCACAAACGTGATGATAACAATATAAAAACCTAATAAAATACCAAGCAAAATCGTAGGGTTAATGAATTGCAGAAAAACACCAAGAATGGCGCCATTAATTCCACCCAATAAGCCGGAGATGGAACCCATAAGAATGGCTAATATCCCGATTGGATGCCCGGCTAAGAAACCCACAACGAATCCAATAATCATGCTGACACCAACAACAAGGAACGTCTCACCTGAAACGATACCGATGATACTTCCGGAGAGCAAGCCAGTTATCACGGCAATAACCATACTGATCATAATTCCCGGAGTGTTATTTAGTTTGTTTTTATTGCGGTATTCAAGGTAAATAGAATAGCCGGTACCAACGGCTACAAACACTGCTGAAATAATCGAAAAAATTATCATGTTCCGTCTCCTCTTATGTGGTGGCCTATAGAAATAAACAACATAAGAGTATTATAAATGCAAAATACGACCTTGAAGGTATAAGCAATATGAACGTTTTATGAATAATGATTAAGAAGGTGGAGGATTGGGGCAAATTATTTTTCTTTTTCTTTATCAACTGTATTTTTAAAAATGCGTTTGAGGGCCTCATTTTGCATCCGAATGTATTCAAGCAAAAATTCTTTTTCTTCTTCCTCTAGTTCAAGATCATCTTTGTCTTCCGTTTTCACGCAAATCCCCCCACTAGTTCTAACTAAATGCATTTTAACCCATTCATTCATTTGCTTAAAGTAGCACGAAAGAAAAATATTCCACCATAGGAATTGACATTTGCAAGCTGGACAGATATAATTTTGGAAAAATACTATTGAAACTATGATGGGGATTAGTAAAATGAAGTGATCTTACCAAGAGAGGAAACCGATGGTGCGAGGTTTCTTAGGACAGTCATTTGAACCTGCCTCTGAGTTCTGTATCGGATGTTTTGAAGATACATGCGGATAAACTCCGTTACCATGGAAAGAGTATAAAGCATTTTGCTTTATGAATTTAGGGTGGTACCGCCAGGCCTTGGTCCCTTTTTAGGATCAAGGTCTTTTTGTATTTAAAAAAATTAATGAGGTGTCAAAAATGGCAAAGGAATTTGTAAAAGATGTAACCAGTATGGACGAGGATTTCGCCCAGTGGTATACAGATGTTGTGACGAAAGCAGATTTAATTGACTATTCAAGCGTTCGCGGTTCGATGATCATTCGACCATATGGCTATGCGCTTTGGGATAATATTAAAAATGAATTAGACCGCCGTATTAAGGAAACAGGGCATGAAAATGTTTATATGCCTCTATTTATTCCAGAAAGCCTGCTCCAAAAAGAGAAGGACCATGTCGAAGGCTTTGCACCTGAAGTGGCATGGGTAACCCATGGCGGATCTGAACCATTAGCTGAGCGATTGGTTGTTCGCCCAACATCAGAAGTTCTGTTTTGTGAGCATTACAGCAATATCATTCATTCTTGGCGTGATTTACCAAAATTATATAACCAATGGGCAAATGTTGTCCGCTGGGAAAAAACAACCCGTCCATTCCTTCGTACTTTAGAGTTTTTATGGCAGGAAGGACATACAGCCCATGCGACTGATGAAGACGCGATGGAAGAAACGATTAAAATGCTGAATGTTTATGCGGAACTTTGTGAAACGATTCTGGCGATCCCAGTTGTAAAAGGGCAAAAGACGGACAAGGAAAAATTTGCCGGTGCAAAGGCCACCTTCACGATTGAAAGCTTAATGCATGATGGAAAAGCACTGCAATCAGGTACTTCACACCATTTTGGTACAGGATTTGCAGAAGCATTCGGTATTCAATACACTGACAAAGAAGGAAAGCTGCAATACGTCCATCAAACATCATGGGGCTTCACAACAAGAATTATCGGTGCTTTGATCATGGTCCATGGCGATGACCGCGGACTTGTCATTCCACCAAAAGCTGCACCAACGCAAGTCATGATTGTACCAATTGCGCAGCATAAAGAAGGCGTTCTAGATTTTGCTTATGAGTTGAAAAAGTCACTTGGTCAGGTTGCCCGTGTGGATATCGATGCAAGCGATAAAAAGCCAGGCTGGAAATTTAATGAGTACGAAATGAAGGGGATTCCAGTTCGTCTTGAAGTAGGGCCAAAGGACATTGAAAATAAGCAGGTTGTTTTAGTAAGACGGGATACGTTAGAGAAAGTAATTGTTCCGTTGGATGAGTTAGAAACCAAGCTTGTTGAATTACTTGATGACGTTCAAGCCAATTTATATAACAAAGCACTGAAGCATCGTGAAGAGAGAACTACGGTTGCCTTAACCCTTCCTGAATTAAAGGAATCGCTTGAAGCAAAACCAGGTTTCATCAAAGCGATGTGGTGCGGTGAATTGGCCTGTGAGGAAAAGATCAAGGAAGAAGCAGGAGCAACATCACGATGTATCCCATTTGAACAAGAACAGCTGGCTGAAACGTGCGTTTGCTGCGGAAAAGATGCAAAACAGATGGTTTATTGGGCAAAAGCATACTAAAAATGGCAAAATGAAAGGCTCTTCCGTTATGGGAGAGTCTTTTTTTCGAAAAAAGCTATCTTAAAATCTTAAATAGCCCTTTATGAAGTATAAATGATTCCTATGAGCGAATTTTGGTGTTCTATGAGCGAATATAGTCGTTCTATGAGCGAATTTCACCATTCAATGAGCGAATTTCATTTTCACGATATTTTTCATTTATAAAAGCGAATCCAATTTTCAGCATAATTTTCTCCTTTTGAAAAAGGGAATTCCACTGATTCTAGCGAATAGTAAATAGTCAGATAGGGGGAACAAAAATGAAACCAATACTAATGGATTTTCCAGAAGAATTTTTCACGGATAGACTTACGATTCGAAAGCCAATGCCTGGCGACGGAAAAGCGGTGTACCAAGCAATTCAAGCCTCATTAAATGAACTGAAACCGTGGATGCCTTGGGCACATAGAGAGCAAACAGAGCAGGATGTGGAGGTAAACATGCGGGAGGCACATGCGAAGTTTTTAACCCGAGAGGACTTACGGCTCCATATCTTTCATAAAGAAACAGGCGAATTCATCGCATCATCCGGTCTACATAGAATCAACTGGGATATACCAAAATTTGAAATCGGTTATTGGATTGATACCCGATTTAGTGGGAAGGGGTACATAACTGAAGCAACAGAGGCGATTGCTAATTTTGCTTTTACCATTTTGAAAGCAAAACGAGTCGAGATTCGTTGTGACTCAAAAAATATAAGAAGCCGTGCTATTCCCGAAAAATTAGGTTTTACCCTAGAAGGTATCTTGAAAAATGAAGGAATTGCGGCTGACACAAAAGAGCTGCGGGATACATGTATTTTTGCAAAAATACAGGAATGATCAAATGAAAAACTCGACCGCTGATTTGAAGAGTCGAGTTTTTCAATTAATCTAGTATATATCGTTTCAAATAGAATTTCGTAATTGCTAAATATTCTCGGCTATAGGATTTCAATACCGCCTTCCAGGGGGTCTTTGCCGGAAGTCCTTGCACATCTAAACCCCGGTCACGGGCGATTGAGATGGCACGGTATAGATGAAAATTATTTGTAACCACAAGACCTATCTTTGCATCACTAGGAATCAGCTTTTTCGAAAACTCAATGTTTTCATATGTATCTGTGGAACGATCCTCTAAAATAATCCGATTTTCACTAATTCCCTGTTTAACAAGTTCTCTCTTAATGGTCTCAGCTTCCGAAATATCTTCTCCAGAGCCTTTGCCCCCTGATGCAATAACAATGGTATGCGAGTTCTCTTTTAAATAAACCGCTGCAGCAGTAATTCTGCTGGCAAACGCCAGTGATGGGACGCTGCCTTTCACTCTGGCACCAAGCACGATTACATAATCAGCGTTTTTAGGTGCTTCCAAATGACTATATTGATTGATTTTAAATTGCAAAAACCCAACATAGATTAGACATAAAATCACAAGACAACCAAATATGGATACAATTCTTTTCTTATTTTTCATCTTTTCCAATATGTTTCCCCATTTTTATTAAATGTCATTAGTTTGATAGTACCATAATATTACAGTTTTTAATATTTTATTTTTCCATAATAATAGGTGCATGGTTGACCATACACCTTCTAACTATTTACAGAGTTCCTTTATTCACATACCCATGAAAGTCCAAGTGTTCCAACGCCGGTATGCACGCCTGCAACTGGTATAAGCATCAATATTTCTGTTTCTATATTTGGAATTGCTTCGTTTACTACTTTTTCAAGCTCAGCAGCTTTTTTAAAATCATTCGCATGGACAATGGCCACTTTCCGAACAGTTTTTGTTTCAAGGTCTTCCTTTAATTTATTCACCAGCAATAAAAAAGCCTTTTTTTCGGTGCGGACTTTGTCCTTTATTTTTGCTGCTCCTTCTTCAATCGCTAAAATAGGTTTGATATTAAAGAGAGAAGCTAATATTTTTTGTCCACCAGATACCCGCCCACTTTTGTGAAGCTGGTCAAGGTTTGATGGGACTAAATATAATCGAGTGTGTTCACGTAAAGCATTTAATTGGTCAGCCACTTCACCGGCATCAAGTCCTTGTTCTACAAGTTCAATGCCTTTTTTTATTAAAAAAGAGAGTGGATAGGAGCCTGTTTGTGAATCAATCGCAAACAAGTTGAAATCTTCCATACCGGCTGCCATAACCGAAGATTGATAGGTTCCAGTCAATAGGCTGGAAGCATGAATGGCGATCCCACAATCATAATCGCCCTTTAGCTTGGTATACAGCTCTACAAAATCATTGATGGATGGTTGGGATGATTGAAATTTCCCTTCTTCATTCTGCATTCGTTCATAAAATTCTTGTTCAGAAATATCGATTGTTTCTTTATAGAATTGATCGTTAATAACAACGTGCAGCGGAATGACATGTATATGATGCTGCTCAATAAATTCCTTGCTGAGCGATGCCGTTGTGTCTGTAATCCATGCAATTTTTGCCTTGTTCATCAAAATCATCTTCCTTTAGTGGTGATCTTAATATAATAAAATGATTTTAAAACAAATAATTTCCTACCTAGGCTCAACAATACAAAAATGAATACTATATGACTAGTTACATCTGTCATGCTTAAAAGTGAACACTTTGTGAAACTTCGTGTTTAAGTTATTCAAATATAACGAAGTGTGATTTAGATCACTTAATCGCTGTGAATAAAAACATATAATCACTATGGATATAGTGAAAACATATATAAGGAGTGTTCATAGTGTTAGATCAAAAAACGATTGAAATCATTAAATCTACTGTACCGGTATTAGAAAAACACGGAGAAACTATTACAACTCGCTTTTATCAACTGATGTTTGGGGACCATCCTGAATTATTAAATATATTTAACCATGCCAATCAAAAACAGGGGAGACAGCAAAAAGCACTTGCAGGAACGGTATATGCTGCTGCAATGTATATTGACAACCTTGAAGCCATTCTTCCTGTAGTGAAACAAATTGCTCATAAACATAGAAGTCTTGGCATTAAACCTGAACATTATCCAATTGTCGGAAAACATCTCTTACTAGCAATTAAGGATGTACTGGGCGATGCAGCAACAGACGAAATAATCAATGCCTGGGCTGAAGCCTATAACGTCATTGCCGATGCCTTTATTAGTGTAGAAGCGGAAATGTATGATGAAGCAACACAACAAGCAGGCGGCTGGGACGGCTTCCGCGGCTTTATCGTTGACCGAAAAATGGTTGAAAGTGATGTTATTACTTCTTTCTACTTAAAACCGGAAGATCACAATGGGATTGCAAGCTTCATCCCTGGCCAGTATATTAGTATAAAATTAGAAATTGAGGGTGAGGAGTTTACCCACATTCGTCAATACAGTCTTTCAGACGCTCCCGGTAAAGACTATTACCGAATTAGTGTTAAACGTGAAGCGGGAACACCAAACCCAGATGGAATGGTGTCCAATTACTTGCACGATCGTGTGAATGAAGGAGATATTCTTAAAGTGAGTACGCCTGCGGGTGATTTTGTCCTTAATACGGAAAAGAATACTCCGCTTGTCCTCCTAAGCGGCGGTGTTGGTTTAACACCAATGATGAGTATGTTAAAAACAGTTGTTGACATCCAGCCTGGACGTAACGTTACATTTATACATGCAGCTGCAAATAGCAATGTTCATGCATTGAGAGCCGAGGTTGAAGAGTTAGCAGCTCTTGAACATGTGAATTCATTTGTTTTTTATGATTCACCAACTGAAGAAGATCGCATGAACAATCGATTTGATGTTGAAGGTTATATAACTCGTAAGTGGTTGAAGGACAAAGTTTCCATCGAGGAAGCAGATTTTTATTTCTGCGGACCGGTTCCATTTATGAAAGCAATGAACCGTTCATTGAAAGAATTAGGCGTTAATGAAGGAAGAATTCACTTCGAATTCTTTGGCCCTAAAGGGAATTTAGAAGAATAGAAGAAGAACAAGCTGGTTTCCAATCGGAAGCCGGCTTTTTTTGACAAAAGAACAAGAAACCGTTAAATTTTTGGAAAAAGTTAAGATTTATTGAATCTTTCAGGATTTCATTCGAAAAAGCCGCACTGAAAGTTTGATTCATACCCTAACTATGATTAAATAAGAGAAAAGGCCAGAAAGGATGTTTTTCATGAATAAGAATGTCATCCGTTCGATTACTGCCATAGCGGTATTATTTTGCCTCCTCTGGCTGATCGGGCTTGGTTGGGCAGTAGGGGAGTATTATGCCGGAAACACGGAGAAAGTTCCGGAGACAAAAACCGTTAGCAAGAAAGTCGAGAGCAAAAAAGGGTTAACCATTGTCGCTTTAGGTGATTCGTTAACGAGAGGAACTGGTGATGAGACAGGAAAAGGCTATGTAGGGGTCTTAATCGATGAAATAAAAGAGAAGACAAAGCGCCCTGTGCAGCTTACCAACCTGGGCATTAATGGTCAAAGATCTGACCAGCTTCGCAAACAGGTTCAGGAAACCGAAGTTGGCAGGCAAATTGAAAAAGCTGATATGGTTTTGGTGACGATTGGCGGAAATGATTTGTTTCGCGGGGGTCAGGGCTTGATCGATTTTGAAAAAGAAGACATTGCAACAATCGAAAAAAAATACCTTGATAACCTTAAATTTATTTTTGAACAAATTCGTAAGAACAACAGTGAAGCCAATGTTTTCTTTATTGGTTTGTATAATCCCTTTATTGGGTTAGATCAGGGAAAAGAGATGTCCAAGGTCGTCCGCCATTGGAATTATGACAGTGCAGAAGTAGGTGCTGCTTATCCTAAAATCGTCTTTGTGCCAACGTTTGACTTATTTGAGTTGAAGGTAAACGACTATCTGTACTCGGACAAGTTTCATCCAAATTCAAAAGGGTACCGTTTAATTGCCGAACGAGTAGCCTCATTGCTTACCTGGTAGGGAGTGTTAACAGTGGAGAAAAAAATCACATTATCAGTTAAGAATTTAAAAAAAGTTATTGGGAAAAGAGAAATCATCAAGGGGTTGACGTTTGACCTGCGTGAAGGGGAAGTGTTTGGGTTCTTGGGACCGAATGGTGCCGGGAAAACTACTACCATCCGCATGCTTGTCGGTCTGATAAAACCAACGTCTGGCAGTGTTCACATTTGTGGTCACAGTATTGAGGATCAATTTCAGGAAGCAGTACTTAATCTTGGCTGTATCGTTGAAAATCCGGAACTATATCCTTACCTGTCGGGCTATAATAATCTGCTCCACTTTGCCAGGATGCTTGATCACATTGGCGAAGATCGGATTAATGAAGTGACACAGCTGGTTGGGTTAACAGAAAGAATTCACGATAAAGTTAAAACCTATTCGCTTGGAATGCGGCAGCGACTTGGAATTGCCCAGGCACTCTTAGGGGAGCCCAAGGTGTTGATTCTCGATGAACCGACAAATGGATTGGACCCGGCAGGAATTCGTGAAATGAGACAATTTATAAGGTTTCTGGCCGAAAAGGAAGGTTTAAGTGTCCTTGTGTCAAGCCACTTATTGAGTGAAATACAATTACTTTGTGACCGGGTAGCAATCATTTCAAAAGGGGCGATCATACGGGTCGATACCGTTGGGCATCTGCTTGCCAATCGCGAAAGAGTGGTTTGGCGCATTTCCCCTTATGAAAAGGGAAAACAAGTTTTACAGTCATTAACCACAATAGAAGAAAAAGATAATGGCACTCTTTTAACGGAATTCGATGAACAGAAGACACCCGAATGGAATAAACAGCTAGTTGAAGCGGGAGTTGCCGTATCAGAAATGAATCGAAAAATGCCGGTGCTTGAAGATTTGTTCCTCGAACTAACGGGGGGTGACAGCATTGAATAAACTGATTCAAAATGAAATGATGAAGCTGATTGCCAAAAAGCGGCTGGTTGTAATTGCAATCATCATTGGCGTTCTTGTCATGTTATTTACATATGCACAATATAAGCAAGTTGAAACACAGCGTGAAAAATTAGGAACCAGTGATTGGCGTACGATTTTACAGCAGCAAATTGTGGATACAACAAACCGCTTAAGCAGCAGTAGAATATCTGACGAATGGAAGAAACAACTGCAAATATCACTACAGCAGCAGCAATATTATTTGGATCATGATATTAACCCAACAGAACCCGGTGCACCAACATTCATGAGAATCTTTTTAGAAAACTCGATTGATCTGTTTATCCCATTAATGGTGATGGTCATAGCCAGCGATTTAGTTTCGTCCGAGCACAGTTTAGGTTCGATAAAGCTGTTGCTGACGAGGCCGGTGAAGAGATGGAAGGTACTTTTAAGCAAATATATCACACTTTGTTTAGCCATCTCATTAATCATTGCGATAGCAGGCGGCCTATCCTATTTAATCTCTGGAGTAGTCTTTGGCTATAAAGGCTGGGGGGCACCAATCTTAACTGGTTTTAATGTGACGGAGACGGGGTTAAACACCTCGGAGGTTAGACTTCTAAGTTTGTGGAAGTTTCTATTAATGGATTATGGTCTGGTATGGTTTGTCGCGATTGTCGTCGGAACCCTATCGTTCATGCTTTCTGTGTTAATTCGCAGTACAGCGGCAGGAATGGGTGTGATGCTTGCAGCCTTAATCTCGGGGGCTATTTTAAATAATATGGTATCCTCATGGGAATCAGCCAAATACTTTTTTATGGTCAATTTACGGTTAACTGACTATATGAAAGGAACAGCGCCGCCAATTGAGGGTATGAATCTCACCTTTTCGATGCTGGTTTTACTGGTTTGGTGGGCCGCAGCATTATTCGTCTCGTTTTTCGTTTTTACGAAAAAGGATGTTTATTAGGAAGCTGTCCCTGTTAAAAAGCGGGGCGGCTTTTCTTTTGTCAAAAAACAATAGAAAAATTTGATGGAATATTAAAAATTTTATAAAATAGGAGAGAAACGTATGAAAAGAAACGGGGGAATCAGTATGTCGTTTACGATAAAAAAATTTGACCATGTCCAGCTTGCTGCTCCAAAGGGCTGTGAAGAAGCAGCCAGAGGATTTTTCGGAGAAACCCTCGGCTTAACGGAGGTTGAAAAACCGGAGGAATTAAAGAAACGGGGCGGTGTATGGTTTGAGTTTGGAACATTCCAAATCCATATTGGCGTAGAAGAACCATTTTTTCCAGCAAAAAAGGCGCACCCGGCCTTTGTGGTGGAAAATATCGAGGAATTAAAAATGCTTCTTAGTAAGAAGAATATTGTTTTTTCTGGAGATGACAATCTTCCGGGAGCATCTAGAATTCATCTTCACGATCCGTTTGGCAACCGGCTCGAATTTTTAGAGTGGATATAAAAATGTGAACAGCCTCAGGTCCTAATGATTGGAATGAGGCTGTTCGCCTTAAAATTGGGGGATTTAAGGCATTCATTATTCGGGATTATTCTAATCAATTGGGCGGCTGGGGAGGGGACCCTGCTGCCAAGAAAATAGCCAATGGAAACTGGTAATGGTTACTGCTTCGCCGTTACTTTGACTGGCTCACGGCTTACACCAAAGTGCTGCTTGATAATCAGTGATGGTCCGCCAAGATTAAACAAGTAGCGGGCCTCAATGACTTGTTTCATAAAGGCTCCAAATAGTCCGGATAAGCGGAAATTACCTACTTTCCCAACAGCAGCCATGAGTCCAATTGACGCAACAGACCCCTTATGGTGATATTCAAATGTGTTTAATAATTCACCACGTATGGAAGCAACAATATTTTTCGCACAAACTGAGGCTTGTTGCAGTGCCACTTGAGCAGTCGGTGGTAATGCATTTTTTTCATCCTTCATGAATAAAGAACAGTCGCCAAGACTAAAAATGTTTTTCATGTTCTTAACGCGAAGCTCCGAATCCACTGGGATCTTGCCTTTTTCGATGGGTAATCCCCATTTGTGAACAATCGTGTTTCCTTTTACACCACAAGACCAAATTAATGTTTTTGTAGGAATTTCCAGATTATTTTCCAGTATAACTTTTTCAGCTGTACATTCTAAAATCTTCGTTGAAGTGATTAATTCAATATTACGCTTTTCTAAAACTTCTGTTGTATATTGGATAGATTGTTTTGGGAAAAATGGAATGACAGATGGCGCCGCCTCAATGGCCACAATTCTTATTTTTTCATATGGTATATCATGTTCCTTACATAGTTTGGGCAGGCCGTCAGCAAGTTCTCCCATCATCTCGATACCGGTAAAGCCTCCACCAGCCACTACAATGGTTAAACGAGAAGGGTCATGATCCTCTTTATAAAGATTAAATTGTTTGATGATTTGGTGATAAATGGTTTTTGAGCTTCTAAAGCTGCGAATCGCAAAGGCATTTTCTTTAACACCAGGAATACCAAATGTTTCAATCTCAAATCCAAGTGCAATGACTAAATAGTCATATTTAACGGTATCTCCGCCTTCAAGGTGAACTTCTTGTGTATTGATATCAACAGAAGATACTGCTGCTTTTAAGAACCTAGTTTTGTTTGGATTGATTAGTTCTGGAATAGACATGGCAATTTGGCGGTCTGCTGCTGTTCCAACACCAGTCTTGTGCAGCTGTGTTGTAAGGTAATGATAGTCATGTTTATTAATGAGCGTAACATCTGCTTCTCCTGATTTTAGTAATTTTTCTAAGCTTTTACTTGTCATGATCCCGCCATAGCCGGCTCCTAAGATTACGATTTTTGGTTTTGACATAGTTCCCCACTCCTAATACCATTTTTTTAATGTTTTCTTCGGATAATTTTGTGAAATAATTCACAATAAGTTATTAAAAAATTAGAGCGAATGCTCAATACTCAAATTGTGAAATAGTTCACATATTCTCTATATTCTTAGATTACGATAATTTACATCACTTCACAAGGGCTTTTTAACTAAATTTTTGTCAAATTGGTAAATTTTTTTTGGCAAACTGGGAATGATAATTCCGTGCTGAAAAAAATTTATTTTATTTCAATGAAGATTGGAAGGAGATCGTTATGAAGTTTAAAATGTTATTTTTGATAGTAGGTTTATTATTATCCGTGCCAGGTTTTGCAGCTGCAAATGATTCTGAACCGGTAGACCACGAGGAAAAACCTTGTAATTGCCAGGAAGACAACCACCGCCATATGATGCATAAAGACTGGCAGGCAATGATGGCGGAGAGAGAGCAAAAACTACTTACGTGGGTAGACCAATATACGCCGGCTAAAAAAGGAGAATGGACTAAAGTTCTTAAAGAAAAGAAGACACTCCGTAATCAATGGATGAGTCCGGAAAATGCCGCAAAACGTGAGCAGTGGAAAAAAGAAAAAATGGCGAAAATGGAAGAGCTTAAGAAGCAGTTGGATGAAGGCAAGCTGACGAAAGAAGAGTTTATGGAAAAGGCACATAGCGGCAAAAAGATGGGGCATTGGAAAACGTTCCATGAACTAAGGCTCGCGGTTGACAAAAAGGATAATAAAAAGGCAGCAGTCCTACTAAATCAGCTCTTAGTTCAAATGAAAGAGCATAATCAAATGTTGAAAGATATGTTGAAAAAATAATAAACAGCACTGGACCAAGTCAATTCCAAAACGGGATTGGCTTTTTCATTGTAGTTGTAATTTATTCAACGGGGAAATATTGATGTTTTTGTCAATATTTTCGGATGCTAAAATCTTCACTATGAGGGAACATATAAGAGTAAGAAAGTTTCAGGAGGAGGACTGACTTCAATGAAGAGAAAAAATTTAATGATGACAACGATTGGATTAGGTGCTGCCTATTTATTACGCAATGAAAAGTCTCGCAAAAAATTAATGAATCAATTTCAAGCATTTGCCGAAAAATCGAAAAGGTAATCAAAAAGCATCCCCAGAAATTTGTCCGGGGATGCTTTGATTTTCTATTTTTTTAAGTCAATTTTATCCTGTCTAGCTTCTTTAATATCCTCTTTTATTTCTGCTTTTATGTCATCTGCTATTCCCTCAGTTGCTTTTTTAAATTCACGGATTGATTTTCCAACAGCACGTCCGATTTCAGGGAGCTTATTCGGTCCAAAAATGACTAAAGCAACAATTAGGATTAAAATTAATCCCGGAACACCAATATTTGAAAACATATTTCTCAACTCCCAAATGAATAAATTAACAAGTATATTATAACTTTAAATATAACATTATTCTACTTTGATTAGGAAAAAGTTGCGTGTATCATAAATAGAATAAAAAAGCCGATTGCAAGTTTTAAATGCCAATTATGATCTGTTCGTTTATAACGCTTTAAACCCATTATCATAAGAAATAACAAAACGATTGTTGAAGCAATACCGGATAAGTAAGTAAAGTCAACTTTAAATCCTCTAATAATAGATAGAATACCATGCAATAATACGATTCCAGAAGATAGTAGGGCAACAGGAACATGCCATTTCCGGACAAGTTTTGCCAGGAATTGCAGTGCTTTTTTCACCTGAAAGTCTCGTAGTTTAAATTCCTTTATTTTCTTTGATTTCAATAATTGATAGATCGGAAAAATAGCGAGGGCGGCAAAAAAACCAATTCTTGAAATTGAACCGAGTTGTTTAAAGATTTCTTTATAATGTCGGAAATCCTGGGCAAATAATTGCTGGCGATTTAGAATGATGACGATTATCCCGATCATGATTAAAATTACCGTTGCAAATGAAAAAAGAATTACGGTTTTTCTCTCTTTTGAATTAGGAATAAAATTAGCTAATAGACCATTTTTTTTAGTTAATTGGGAAGAATCATTAATTTTAACCACACACCTTTAACGTCAAGATAATGGTAGTATAGCCAATAAACATTAATTTTGTATTAACAGGTGGTTAATACATTCTAAAAAAATGAAGGGCCGTTCAAACTATTTTGCCTGAACGACTTCAACATCTATTTTTTTCCCCTCATAAAAGTCTTTAATTACTTTATCGGTATAAACCCAACCTTTCCAGCCAATATGAATCGTATCTTTCATAAAGTATGGGTCATATTCATGATTGGAAAAATCAGCAACTTGAAAGCCTTCGGTCTCAATTTGTTTTTTTATTCGTTCATAATACGCGGTGCGTCCTTCTTTTGGAAAACCGGTGTAGTCGTACCATGGCCCGTTTACTGGAACTGAAATAAATAACGGGTCAGCTCCTGCCTGTTTTAAAAGGTCAAGCACTAATTGAAAATCTTGGTATTCAGGAGATTCACCATATGATGCACCAATTTTGTTATCTTTTAATGAAGGAACCATTTTACGGATTTTATTGTATTGGCTGTTTATCACATAAAAGTGATTATTCGTCGATTTTCTTTCACCGAAATGATTGGCTTGCACCGCTAACTCACCCCAGGATTTATTCTTAACCTTTGGGCTGATATCCCGCTTATGTGGAATACCTCCCGCTAGTGAATAATAAAGGTCCTTTTTTATCAACAATTCACGATAGGCGAAGGCCATAGGGCGGACCAATGCACTTTCTCTTTTAGTCCACGGATTGTTCGTGATCTCAGCTTTATACATAATAGATAGAAATGGGTCGTTTTGAATCGGCGAAAATTTTACTAGCCGTTCCATGGCTTTTTTCTTTAGCGTTGGATCCATTTTTTTGTTAAATGCCAAGTCATATCCTTGCAAGGCTGAATAATTAGGGACAAAATGGGATTCGTCCGTTCCATTTGGCTGGAACCATTGCGGTGACAAGACGAAAACCATTTTCTTTCCCTTAATCTGTCCAATGTGCTCAGAAAAGTTTAAAAAATGGATTAGTGATTCGGTTCCACCGCGGCCAATGAGGAAAGGAGTAAAATATCCCCTTGTTTCTTTAAAATAATTGGACGGATGGAACCGATCAAGTCTAGCAAGTTCAGATGATCCATAGATGGGTAAAAAATGATTGTCTTCCAGCATTTTTTGCTGAACATATTTACCTTGAAACATAAATGGATTTAACTCTGTTGCAGCCTGATTTATTCTCGACTTTGGTATCATCTTCTCAATCCATTGATTTGGAATCACAACCAAAATAACCAAAACGAGAAAGGCTATGATCATGGGTGAGAATAATGCTTTTTTCATTGCATATCAGCCAATTGACTGGCAATATTATTAGGCGTATTCCATGTGTCTCGATCGAATTCGGTAATCGGAACAAGAATGCCAAAACGTTCTTCTGTTTGAACGAGTAATTCAACTGTCCCGAATGAATCCAACAAACCGGCATCAAATAAATCAATATCCGGATTTTCCTTTACGATATCGTCCTGGCAAATTTCTGCTAATAATGTAAGTACCTCATTTTTGAAATCCATCTGAATCAAACTCCTTTATGAAATAATTGTCCTGAGAAAATATAAAAACCAAAGCAAATCACATGGAAGGTAATGATAATCGCAACAATATGGGTAAGCTTATTTTGCGGCCACCATTTGTGCTTTTTATTAAACCGTTCAAATGAATTGTATGCAACCATTAATAAGGCATGGTACACCCCATAAATGATATATTGGATTTCAAGCCCGTGCCATACCCCCATTAGCAAAAACAGTAAAATATAACCAAGATTTGAGAGGAGGTAACGGTTTTTAATCCATTTTTTCTTGGTCATCCAAAAGACAAATCGCATGTACACATAGTCTCTGAACCAAAAGGAAAGGCTCATATGCCAGCGATTCCAGAAGTCTTTAATGTTCCTGCTAAGGAAAGGCTTATTAAAGTTTTCCGGAGATTTAATCCCCATAATATAACTAACACCAATCGCAAAAGCACTATAACCTGCAAAATCAAAAAACAGATAAAGGCTGTAGGCGTACATATAATAGAGATGGTGTTCAAAATGACTATGCGCAATAAATCTTAGATTGGTGATAAAAAAATGATTAATCGAATAGCCAATAATGTATTTATATAAAAAACCGCGAAAAATTTTGTTGATTCCTTCATAAAGCAGTAATTTGTATTGTTCGCCCGAAATCCCGACTTGCAAATCTTTATCAAAGCGGCGATAACGGTCGATTGGACCTGATGAAATGGTCGGGAAAAATAAAATGAAATAGAGTAAACGGGAAAGGGGCAGATCTTTTTTTATCAGCCCATCACGTGTCTCCATAATAAGTTGTGTACCCTTAAACGTTAAATAAGAAATACCTAGGAAGCCAATTAAGTTTACATTTGAAAAATATGGCAGCAACTTCGAAAAAACCAGCGGTAGAATAGAAAGAATGACTGCCGAATAAAAAATTGAATTGCTATTGCTCTTTTTTCGATAGGCGATATAGGCCTTTATCAAAACCACTTGCCAAAAAGTAAAAACGATTAAGGCGATTGCTTGATTAAGAGATGAAGCAAAGATGATGACAAGTGCGATAACCGACACCAACATGTTATACGTATGAAATCTTTTTCCCTTTAACCCGAGAATAATCGTCGGTGTTAAAAGTACGGCAAGGATAAAAAAGAAACTAAAAGAACCATAAGGCGTCATTGTAATACCATTTCCCTGAATTTTTTTCGGTCCATCTTTCCATTTGGTGTCATCGGAAACTCCTCATAATAGGAGAACTTTCTCGGAATCATATAAGCAGGAATAACTTCGCTAAGTTCTTTTTTTATTGCACTTGTTAATTGATATTCTTTTTCAAAATCATGGCTTGAAGGAATAATCGCCGCCAGTAAATAGTCAATTTTGTCATGTTGATAGACTGGTATGACTGCGGCGGATTTCACATATTTGCAATTTGCAATATGGTACTCAATTTCTTCTAATTCCATTCGGTAGCCATGAAGTTTTATTTGAAAGTCAATTCGGCCTTTGTAAAAAATCAACCCATCCTGGTCGATATAGGCTGCATCACCAGTTCGATATGCCTGTTCACCTTCATAAAGAAAAAAGTTCTTTTCGGTAAGCTCCTGTTGCCCTAGATAGCCTTTACTTACACTAGGACCGACAATGATCATTTCACCTTTTTCTCCAGGATCAACCGCCAGGCCATTTTCATCAACCAATAAAATACGTGTATCTCCTTTTGGTTTTCCGATGGGGAGATTCGAGTATGTTTCTAGTAATTCAGCAGTTACTTCAATAGAAGTGACCGCTACGGTTGCTTCCGTAGGTCCATAGGTGTTGAATATTCTTGCATTAGGGAACCGTTCTCTTAATTGGTGACAAATCGCAACTGGCAAGATTTCTCCGCAAAATAAAAATACGCTGAGCTCCGGGAGAAGTTTGTCTGTAAACGATGGGTCCATTAAACACATTTGCACGAAGGAAGGTGTAGAGGTCCATACCTGGGTCCTCGATTTTTCTAATGCTTCAAATAAGAGTTTTGGCTTTGCAATCATTTCTTTTGTAATCGCAAATATGGTTCCACCGCAGGCAAGGGCAGGGTAAAGATCCATAACGGATAAATCAAACGAGTATGGTGCTTGATTTAAAAAGCGAAGATTTCCTTTGATGGGAAAGTCTTCAACCATCCAATTGACAAAACTTTGCAGGTTATTGGCTGAAATTTGTACACCCTTGGGATTTCCTGTACTTCCGGACGTATAAATAATGTAGAAATTTTCTTCCCCGGAAACCCAATTTGATTGGTCGACTGGCACATCAGAAACTTGATCTGCCAGGATTTTATCATAATTCGCAACAGACACTGAGAAATTGTTCACCGCCAATTCTTGACCGGAGGCATTGATGACCCATTCAGCTTGGGAACTAGCGATAATTTTTGCTATTCTTTCGAACGGAATCGAAGTATCAATCGGAATATAGGAAATTCCGGCTTTTACACAGCCTAAAAAGGTGCCAATCATTGAAGCATCCATATGACCATAAACAATTACAGGTATATGTTTTTCATTGTTTAGTTTTAATAGAAAAGCCGCTACTTGTTCTGATTGTCTCCAAAGTTCCCCATAAGTGATTTCTTCTGTAGGAGATAAATAGGCTAATGTATCTGGATGTGTATGTGAAAAGTTTTTAAGTGTGTTTAATAGTTTCATATTGGCTGCCTCCTTTTAAAAATCGTTGTAAATGTAGGATCCTGCACTTGCATCGTTAAATCCATACATAAAAAATAACAACAGGAGTATGAGAAAATAGTAGGCAAACCGGCCCAGCCATTTGACCTTTTGGCTGTTTAATAAAATGAGAAATTTTTCATACATCGGTTGTGCCCCCTTTTTATTACATTATAATCATAATCTCTTTTTTGTTGGTAACAATTAATACCCCATTAATATATAATTAAAAAATCATTAAATTTTAAAAGGCCGACTGGGTTTCCAATCGGCCTTTTGCTATCTTAGCTATTTTTTTGTCCTATGCTCTTGGTAAAAACGAGGTAATGAAAAGATCTTATTGTATTAAATCTGACTGGATGTAATGATACAAAAGCTTTGCTGTATTTTCAATTGATGATTGGTGTGTACGTTCAAATGCGTGGGATGAATCAATGCCCGGTCCGATTAGTCCATGAACAATGTCATGTCCGGAGCGGATGGCTGCTGATGCGTCAGATCCATAAAATGGATAAATATCTAGTTTATATTCAATATTATTTTCCTCGGCAAGGCGCACTAAATTTTTGCGTAATCCATAATGATAGGGACCGCTCGCATCCTTGACACAGATGGAAACAGTATATTCATCTGTGGATTGACCATCACCCATCGCCCCCATATCAACAGCTAAATATTCAACCGTTTCCGGCGTAATATTGGAGTTGCCGCCGTAGCCAATTTCTTCATTGTTCGAAATAAGGAAATGCGTTGTGTAAGGCAAAGTAATATTCTCCACTTTCAGTTGTTTGATTAATTGCAGGAGGATGGCCACACTTGCTTTATCATCTAAATGGCGGGATTTAATATATCCGCTCGATGTTATTTCCACCCGTGGGTTAAACGAAACAAAATCACCGACCTCGATCCCAAGTGCCCTAACTTCTTCCGCATTTTGTACTTTTTCATCAATCCGAACCTCGATATTTTCCTGATTTCGCTCGGCTTTGCCGGCATCCTTATAAACATGGACGGAAGTTTGATGCATGAGGATGGTGCCTGTATATTTCTTGCCGTTACTTGTTTCAATTTGGCAGTATTCTCCTTCGATGGAGTTGTATTTAAAACCGCCAATTAAGTCAATCTTCAATCGGCCATTTGCTTTTACTTCCTTCACCATTGCGCCGAGCGTGTCCACATGCGCGGTAAGCATGCGGTGTTTACTGGAATTTTTTCCTTCAATTGTTGCAATTAAGCCGCCTTTACGGTTCCTGTATGTGTTGATTTGTAACTCCGAAAGGAATTTTTCGACAAAGGTTATGACCTCATTGGTATTACCTGATGGACTCGGTATCGACACTAAGTCGCTGATTAATTTCATTGTTTCTGCAGAATATGTATGATTACCCACTTCAAATACCTCTTTCTGAATTTTCATTCCTTACTATTATACTAAAAATCAAAAAGACATGTAAAAATACGAATTTATCGTCAACTTTTTCAGAATCCATGCATAGGTTAACTGTGTTAAATATTTCGCTAAACGGATAAAAATCGAAAATTCGGGCATAAATGGAACTATTCAAACTATTTTAAAAATATATTTTCCATAATCCGGAACAACCAAATGGGAGGAGAAAAATGTTGACCAGAGTCGAATTATATAATAACAAGCCGAAGCAATCTTCTTGGAAGGGTCTATTATTTTTCATAGCAGCCTGTATCATTTTAACAGCCAGTTTCTTTATTTTTGGCTATTACTATCAAAGCACGATAAAAATTGAAGCACCAACAGAGCATTTAGGACAAAAGGTCGTGATTCATCTTCAAAATGGACAAAAGGTTTATACGTATGACAATCTAATTTTCGAAAAAGACGGGAAGACGTATTATAAAGGTGAGCGCAACACGATTGATTTAACTGGTGGAACCGTGGTATATGAAGATTGGGAATAAGACTAGCAAATTTCCTGCTAGTCTTATTGCTATTTAAACCATCCTTTTTTCATAAACCATACTGTCATACCAATTGCGATGAGCAGCATGAGAACCAGTGCCCCAAAGTAGCCATATTTCCATCCCAGCTCGGGCATATACTGAAAGTTCATGCCATATACACCGACGATAAAGGTCAGTGGCATAAAGATGGTCGTTATAACCGTTAATACTTTCATAACATGGTTTGTTTCATTCGAATTGATGGAAATATAGCTGTCACGTATATCTGTAGTAAGCTCCCGGCTTGCTTCAATCATTTCGGTTAATTTAAGCAAATGATCATAAATATCTGAGAAATAGGCGATTTTCCCTTCGATGCTTGTTAATCGCTTAGAATTAAGGATCCTGTACAACAAATCCCTCATGGGTGAAATCGTGTGCCTAAGTGATAAAAGGTCATGTCTTGCATCAAATAAATCCTTCAGCAAAACCTCCATTGACCTTCCTTTGGAATTCTCATCAATTTCATTTAAGGTATCATCAATTTGATTTACTAAAGGAAAATAATTATCAACCATATTATCAAGAACATGATAAAAGACATGGGAAGGATCCCATTGATCTACGTTTATCGATTGACTAAATCGATTCCAAACCTCATCAATTTCCGTAGATGGTTTATGATGAAAAGTGACGACATAGTTTTTGCTAAGAAAGAAATCAACTTCCTCTCGCGCTATCGTTTTTTGGTTCAATGCCTGAATCACAAAAAAAGCATAATCCTCATAATAATCAAGCTTTGGTCGTTGTAAATGATGAATACAATCCTCAATCGCTAATGGATGGAAGGAAAGCGGGGACCTAAGGAATTCAACTTCCTCGTTTTCAGGCTCGTAAAAATCAATCCAGTACCATTGGTAACCTCCCTTCACAAGTGTTGAGATTTCTAAATCCTTGATCAATTTGTCATTTTTATCTACCGCAATTGTTCTAATCATATAATCACCTTTTTACGTTTTCCTGCCTTCACTATAAAGGAACACAGGAAAAATAACACGCTTCATGGTTTTTTTTCTGATAAAACAGATTCCTGAACCCATTTTTTACGTTTTTTTCGATCCTGGATTGCTTGATATAAACTTTGAATCCATAGGAAGATTACTACGATTATGCCGCTAAATACAATAAAAACAGCAAAGTATTCGAAAGGATTATAAGACTTAAAGTGGGACCAATGAATTTTTCCTTCTAAATCATGTGTAAACAAATTCATGCTGAAAATCCCGCAAATGACCGTATAAAGTGTTAAAACGAGAAGCAGCAAGGTGTCTCTTTTTTTCCCGGTGTTTTCTTCATACTTGAAAAGACTAAATAGGATATCTTTTGTATTGGTATATAAATTGTCAATTACGAAGCTTTTCCTTATATGGGTAAAAAGTTCTTGACCTTCTGTTTGAACAGGATTTACGGAAAAAAAGTAATTAGAGGTAAATGAGTTAATTGTATAAATTAAGTGATCAATTTCTTTTTTATCCTGGTCAAGATTTAGTGCAGAATAGTCGGCTGCAATTTTTAACAATACATGTTTATGAAACAGATTGAGTAACACGGCATAATAAAATTGTCCGTAAAACTGTTGTGCCAGAAGTCTAAATTCGTCATGGTGTTCATTTGTCATACACGAAAAACATTCTTCTGAAAAAATAGAATACGTTGTCGGTGCCCAACGATTCCAGCTGTGGTCTTTCAGATAATTAGAGATATAGTCTAAGTTATTTGCATTTACATAGGGATTTCCAGCATCATTTATTCCGCAAAGTGTTCCTGAACGGTAGACATCCACACGATCAATGGTTTCTCCTTCATTTAGAGTGAGCAAGGATTGGACATACATTTTTTTGGTATCGAGAAACGAAGTGCTGGTATGATCAAAAAAGCCCGGTAACCCTGGAAATAAACAATCATACAAGAAATCTTTTACGTGTAGATATGCCTCACCGCCATATTCAATTCTAGGTGCTGGAGTTTGTTGCCCAAGCATGCGAAAACAATCAGCAAATTCAATTGCTTGGGAGAAAGGCATGTTACTAATTTCTGTTCGAATAGTTATGAATCCCAGATTATACGGACAAATGAATAAATCAAGTGAATGTATTTGGAAAGGGGTTATACCATGTTTTGCTTTTAGTAAACCATTAATGTCTAGTTGTTTTGTGAATCTCTGGAATCCCTTCTGCTGTTGCGATGGTGGAAAAAGAAAGTTATTTGTAAACGGAAGGAAAAAGGATTTCATTTTTCGATGAGACACTTGATAACGGCCATAATAGGCTGTTTCTTTTTGCTTATCATTTAATTGATAAAATGTAAAATTTTGTTCATGTAAGTAGCGAAACAGGTTATGAGTGGTATCAATTTTCAATGAAAAAGGGAAAATAAATTGAAAAAGTGCTGTAGTAACCTGTTTTTCTTTAAAATCGATGGGCTCCATACGCTATTTTTCCTTTCAAATTAATATCTAAAATCAACTTTCCCAAAATGAAGGCAACTTAACCAAGGATGGAAAAAGTTTGCTCTATTCCGCCCCGTCACAGCCGTGGAGATACATCTTTTAGAATAAAATACCAAAAAAGCGAGGAGACTAAATTGAAAGAAGCGCTCCTGAGAGGTATAAAAATGTCAACTAAGCAAATTCAATCGATCAAAGAGAGTCTCAAAAATAATATACAGCCGGCAGTAGATATAGTTTTCAAGGAATTTCATACGGAAGAAAAATATATGGAAGCTTTGTATATCAAAACGATTAGTGATGAAACGATTATTTTTGATAAATTGCTTAAACCTTTTTTTGAAATCAATAGCCCGGCAGAATTTTCAGCTTATCTTCAATCAAATCCACAAATAAAACCATTTGAGAGTGAGCAGAAAGCGCTTGAAGAGTTAATTAAAGGTGTAGCGATTCTTTTTTATCAGAATTCCATCCTGTTATTGGATAGTAAAGTGGATCGGAATAACGCTGTCTTAGATACAACGGTGGAGACGACGATTCAAGGCCCGCAATCAGGGTTTAGCGAAAGTCTGCCGACAAACCTGGGGCTTATTCGCAAGCGTTATCCGGAAACAACATTAAACGTGGAAACAACAATGGTTGGAAAGATTTCAAAAACAGATGTGATGATTCTTCATGATTCAAAGCGTGCCGATCCAAACACGTTAAATCGAATAAGACATTTTTTAGCTTCTATTGATGTGCAAATGTTTCAAACAGGCGAGCAGTTGCTAGATATTATTAAAAAAAGCAATAGGGCGCTCGTACCCGTGATGCTTGTGACTGAAAGACCTGACAGGGTAGCGGTGAATTTAGCGGCCGGGAAAATCATTATTTTGGTTTCGGGTTCACCTTTTGCCGTGGTTTTACCAACTGTCATGAAAGATTTCATGTCATCAATGGAGGATATTTATCAGACATACTGGGTAGCCAAATTTCTGCAGATCCTTAGGTATATTGGCTTTCTAACCAGCCTTGTTCTTCCCGGTCTTTATGTTGCCGTCACAAGCTATAATCCTGAACTGTTTAGGGTCCAATTAGCATTGAGTATCGCCGGGAGTCGGGCAGGTGTACCATACCCGTCCTTTATTGAAGTGTTACTGATGCTGTTAATGATGGAGATGCTGACTGAAGCCAGTATTCGTCTGCCAAAAGCGATCGGACCGACAGCAACGACGGTAGGTGGCTTGATTTTAGGACAGGCCGCAACAGAAGCAGGCCTTGTGAGTAATATTATGATTATCATTACATCCTCAGTCGCCATCTCAAACTTTGTCGTTCCAATTAATGCATTTAGTTTTACATTAAGAATCATGAAGTACTTTGTTTTAGCCTTGGGAACACTATTCGGTTTAGTGGGTGTTGTGCTTGGATTCTTCATGCTAATTGCCTATATGGTAAAACTTGATAGCTTCGGCGAGCCATTTCTTACTTTAATTCAAAGTAAACCAAATAAAGAATAGGGAAGAGATTAGGGGGGAGGGTTATGAACCGATATTATTTATATATAGTGTTATTGAATATGCTTGTAAATGTAATTATTTTTGTGCCGAAAATATTAATCGAATATCGCTTTAAAGGAGCGGTGATGGGTGTAGTAATTGCCATTCCGATTGGAGTTGCGCTTAATTATTTTTACAGTACGGCGATCAACAAGTTCCCGGAACAAGGGATGCCAGAAATTTTAGCTAATGCCAAGCATCGATGGTTAAAAATCCTCCATTTGGGCAGTATTCAATTGCTCTGGTTTTCGGCAGGACTCATAACCTTAATTGGATTTATAGATATATTGTCGAGGTATGTGAATCCGGAAATGCCGAAGTTAGGATTGCTCGTCATCTATTTAGCGGCTATTTTTCTCATTATTCAGCTTCCTACGGAAAGGGTCATGTATTTTCTTGAAATTGTCCTTTTCCTCAATACTCCATTGATTGCCTTTATCGTTTTTAAGGCGTTTACAAATGACTACCTTAGCTGGGATTCGATGATGGAGGTTGGGACCCATATTTTCGAAAGGCCAAGCTTGAAATCGATCGCTGCAGCTACCTATTGTTTTTCCGGGTATGCTAACATGATCATTTTTAATCGGGTGATTAAGGGGAAATTAAAGATTTGGAATTTTATCGCCATCTTCTTTTTAGGAGTTTTCAATTTATTTACCACATTCTTTATTCCGATTGGTTTTCACGGTTCAGATGGTGCTGTAGAGTATCTTTATCCTTGGATTACTACATCTGATTCACTTAGGTTGGTATATAGTCCAATTGAACGAGTTATCTTCTTATTTTTAATGTTTTATATGAGCATTACACTTATAAGTATATCAGTCCATTGGCATGTGGCCTATGAATTAATTAAGGGAACCTTCAAGGGGAAAATAAGTAAAAAAAAGAATTGGACAATTCTTGCTTTTATGACTTTCTGTTCGGTCGCCGGAGTTATTTACCTAAATACAGTTTTATTAAACAAGGTGACTGTCTATTGGATGGTGCTTCGTGTAGGCATTGAAATCATTATCGTCGCTATTTTTTTCGTTTGGGCTAGGAGGCGGACAGCTTGAGAACCTTTGTCAAATGGGAATGCAGCGTCATGCTTCTTCTAACCGTATTACTGTTAGCCGGCTGCGGTTTTAAAGATATAGATAAGCGCTTTTTTGTTGTCAGCATTGGCGTGGATGTTGCCAAAAACAGCTCGAAGAAATATCTCGTCAGTCTTAAATTTGCGATACCTAGTGAGTCAAAAGGAACTAGCACTGATTCGATCATTGTTTCGGAAAAAGCAGACTCCATGTCTGAAGCAGTAAGAATTATTAAAACCAAAGTGGACAAAGAGATTGATTTCAGTCATGCGAAAGTTGTTGTGTTCGGAGAAGAGATAGTAATGCAAAAGGGAAATGCCGGGATCAATTATTGGTTTACGAGGAGAAGGGATATCCAGGAGATTGCATGGGTCGCTATTGGTAAACCGAGTGCACTAGAGGTACTAAAAGTGAAGCCAAAATCGGAGCGTATTCCGTCAAATGCCATGTTTCTAGCATTGGGGAAAGAGGGATCCGAGAGCCCTTACGTTTTTTCGGAGTTCCTATTCGATTATAAATATCGATTAATTGAACGAGGAATCGATCCACTCCTGCCAATCATTGAAGCGAAAAAAGATTTATTAGAGATTAATACGGTCGGACTTTTTAATAAAAACCAACTGAAGATGACGCTTGAGCCGGAAGAGACAAAAATACTTAATTTCTTAAGGAAACGTGAGGAGAAAAGTGCGAATAAAATTACCAAAGGGAAAACAAAAGTAATTATTGATACAAACAAATTAAAAGCGAAATATAAAATCCTAACACCAAAGGGAAAAGAACCTTTTATAAAGGTAAAGGTTTCGATTGATGGCACATTGGAGGAAACAACTCGGCGTGTTTCAAATGCACAATTATCGGTTTATGAAAAAGCGGCTGAGAAATCGATGAACAAGGAAATTGAGGCTTTATTGGTAAAAATCCAAAAAGCAAATCTTGATCCGATTGGATTCGGCCTTCGCTACCGGTCCCGCCATTTTAACAATGACGACTGGGAGGAGTGGAAACGGCTTTATCCAAGAATTAAATTTAAGGTCCAAACGAAAGTCCAAATCGAAGATACCGGTTTAATTGAATAAGGATTGGCGTCTAGTAAATGAATTTAATAGATGTTTTCGGTTCCAATCATTTACTGCATTAAAAAAGGCATTCCACTAATTTGGAATGCCTTTTTTAAGAAATCTTTTATACTGTTTCCGCTGTTTCTTTATTCCGCATTGCCTGCGGGATATAGACACAGAATGGTTCGCTTTCCAAATAGTCGCCCGTCACTGCATAGGTTCTCGAACGGGAACCGCCGCAAATTTTATTATATTCGCAGATACCGCATTTGCCTTTATAATTGTCAGGCTGACGCAGCTCTTTAAATACCTTCGATTCACGATAAATTTCCGCAAGTGAGGTATCACGGATGTTTCCGCCGACAATCGGCAGCAAGCCACTTGGCATGACATCACCAATATGGGAAACGAACGCAAACCCGTTACCATCGTTAACCCCTTTTGGTGCACGCTTTAGGCCATCGTGCATCGAGGCGAAATCAGTTGTTATCGTATCTTCGTAATGAATTTCACCCTTATCGATTACATGATCCCGTGTTTTCTGCTGCAGGACCACACGGCGATAATGCTGGGCAGCAGTTGTTTTGATGTCATATGGAGCCGTTTTACTCAGCTCATACAGCCAGCGGAAAACCTTTTCGTGTTCTGCCGGCGTAATGCAGGCATCTAATTGCCCACGACCTGTTGGTACTAGTAAGAAGATGTACCACATAACAGCACCCAGCTCCGCAACGAGCTTGGACATTTCTTCTAAGGAGTCATAATTGTAGCGGGAAATAACTGTATTGATTTGCAGTGGCATTTCAAGTTCATTTAAGTATTTAATTTTTTCAAGTGTTAAATGGAATGATCCCGGCGTTCCGCGGAAATGGTCGTGAATTTCCGGAGTTGGACCGTCAAGGCTGAAGCCCCAGCGGGATAGACCTACTTCTTTCGCCCGTTTCATTTTCTCGATCGTTACATTTGAAGTGGCACTAGGTGTCATCGACACGCGCATTCCTTTTTTGATTGCATAATCAGCAAGCTCAAAAAGGTCCTCTCTCATCATACAATCCCCGCCGGTAAAAACAAGCATCGGATTATCCATTTCATAGATTTGATCGATTAGATTAATCCCTTCTTTGTGTGACAGCTCTCGCGGGTCTGGTATTAGCTGAGCATCTGCCCGGCAGTGCACGCATTTTAGTTGGCAAGCCCTCGTTACCTCCCAAATGACAATAAATGGATTCACATCATAATCAATTGCCTTTCCTGCTCCATTTGGATGCCCCATTGCATGGGGATGTCCTTTACTAATTCCCTGCATCTTCATCACCAAATTCTTAATTATTTTTAAACCATATAAATTGTATCTATAGGTTAATTATAATTTTGTCTTGTCGATGTGCATGGATGGTTTGTTACAATATTTCTACATTCTATTCAAGCGGTTTGAAGGGCTTTCAATTTTTAAAAAATCAGAAAACTTATTCTTTATGAATTGGCATTTTACCTTTATACTAAGAAAGGTGCTTTTTTTTTTGACTTATTCAAATGACCTCATGATTCTCAAAATGCTATTAAAAGTTTTGGAGGTTCACATGTTTAATTTATCGCTATTTAAAGAGGTTTTCTATCAATCAAGAATTCCGCAATTGATTGGTTTAACTGATTTTTCTACATTACTATATAATCCTGCCTTTTGTGAATTTCTTGGTTATTCTTTGGAGGAAATATCACCCTTGCCAGTGGAGGCAGTGTCACATCCGGAAGACATGGCAAAGGATACGCAGCTATTTGGGGAATTACTAAGCGGACAAAGGGATGAATACCAGCTTGAAAAAAGGTATATTCACAAGTCAGGTGAAATAAAAACAGGGATATTAACTGTTTCAAGAATCAGCGAAAAGTCAACGGGTGAGGAATTTTTACTTGGACAAGTTCTCGATATTACTGAGAAAAAACATATGGAGGAAGCACTATTACACCGGGATAAACGGTTACGGAAATCAGAAAAGTTAGCGGTTGTCGGTCAAATGGCCGCTGCAGTTGCCCATGAAATTCGCAATCCTCTAACACCGATCAAAGGATTCATGCAGCTTTTATATTCGGAAAAAGAGCTAAATCCTGTATATTTAAGAATTGTATTAGATGAATTACTTCGTGTAGAGACCATAATCTCTGAATTTTTATCGATGGCCAAACCGCATACCGAAAAAACAATGATTGTCCATGTTGATCGCTTAGTTAAACAAGTGATCCAACTGTTCCAGGCGGAAGCTTTAATGGAAAATAAAGAATTCATTTTCCTTTATGAACAACCGATTCGTGGAATTTTGGGGGATGCCAATTCCTTAAAGCAAGTGTTTATGAATGTGATTCAAAATTCCCTTGAGGCTATATCCAATAAAGGACGTATTGATGTAAGCATCTTTTCAGATGAAACAGGAGTAATCGTGCAGTTTATTGATAACGGCTGTGGTATTCCAAAGGAAAGATTGTCCAAGCTTGGGGAACCATATTATTCGACAAAGGAAAAGGGGACAGGTCTTGGTTTAATGACAAGCTTTCGAATCATTGAAAGTCATAATGGGAAAATCAATATTGATAGTGTTGAAGAAGAAGGAACGACGGTGACCATTTGGCTCCCATACACCTCGACAGAATCGTAATAAATTTAACAATAACACTGAAGGGAGCATTTGATGATTAAAAGAATCCTAAGTATATGTATCCTGCTTTTCATTATTACCGTGGGCTTCTTGCAGAAGGATGAATTACTCCACCTTGTCAAACAAGGTGGAACCATATCCATCTTCATTAGCATGCTGCTAGTAGCCATTTGTGTCTTTTTTCCGGTTATTCCCTTTCCCGTTTTGGCGGGGGTTATCGGGGCAGTATTTGGAGCCGCCCAAGGTGTATGGATCTCTTTAGCAGGTGCAATGGTCGGAACAATAGGATTCTTCCTTTTATCCAGATATGGTTTCCGCGATTTTGCAGAAGAGAAACTTACCAAATACCCAAAAGTCAGAGAATATGAGGATTTTCTAAATCGAAATTCTTTTGTCGCGATTCTCACTTGTCGTATAATCCCAATTATTCCTGCACCAGTCGTAAATATCATTTGCGGGTTAAGTCATGTCACGGGGATTACCTTTTTTATTGCATCGGCACTAGGGAAAATCCCCAATATTCTTATTTTAACTTATGCAGGTTCTATTTTTAGCAAAAATAAGCTTTATTCCTTTGGTATCTATGGCTGCTATTTATTAGTCATTTTTTTAATATATATTGTGATCATATATCAAAGAACGTCGCATAAGTCTAATGATTAAATTACTTTTTGAACATTCAAATCGGTTTGTTTATCAACGATGATGATTTCTTTAAAAAAGCTTTTTAAGATGAGCCATTTAGCGGGATAGGTGTAAATAAAATCTTCAATTGTTTGAAGTGAGTAATAAATAAAACAGTCAAACCCGCTTTTCCCTTTTTTTAAGTCGTATAAAAGTGCGTGGGGGATGGTGTAATACTCATTTAGTTGATAAGGATTGAGTTTTACAATTTGGATATTTTGATCTGATAGATAGTTTTTTATCGATTGTTCCTGCAGTGAAATGCTCTCTTCCTTGGAGAGTCCATTTAAACTGATGCGATCATTTATAAAATAAATTCCCTTCATTTCAAAACACCTTTCAATAACGTATTTGCTATTGTTATTGACAGTGTTTGAGAGATGTATACTTAGGATAAGGGAAAAAGGTTTAGGAGAGAGAAGATGATTAGTGCTGCAATACATGGATTTATTCTCGCCTTTGGGCTGATTCTGCCATTAGGTGTTCAAAATGTGTTTGTGTTTAATCAGGGAGCGATGCAGAAGAGATGGTTGTTTGTGCTTCCGGTGGTGTTGACGGCTTCTATTTGTGATACATTCCTGATTTCTTTGGCTGTTTTTGGGGTCTCTGCGGTGGTTTTAGGTGTGGCTTGGATCAAAGTTACTTTACTTGTAGCCGGGATCCTATTTTTATTATACATGGGGTATACAACATGGAAAAGTAAGCCCCAGGCAGAAGCAGCCGTCGCTAAATCATTTTCACCACGCAAGCAGATTGCCTTTGCAGCTTCTGTTTCATTATTAAATCCACATGCCATCATGGACACAATTGGTGTCATTGGAACGAGTTCGTTATCCTATACAGGCTCAGCGAAAATAACGTTTATGGTCGTATGTATAGTTGTTTCATGGATGTGGTTTTTTGGTTTATCACTTGTAGGAAGATTTGTAGGGAAACTTGACCAATCCGGAAAATTTCTGCTTGTTCTAAATAAACTATCAGCATTGATTATGTGGGGAACAGCTTTGTATTTACTATTTTCATTATAGCAAAAAAAATTACCCGGCCATTATGCCGGGCATTTCCAATCTATATTAAAAGGGGGCGGAGGTTAAAGGTTCTTAGTGAACCTATTTATATAGTAAAGGATAAATATGAACAAACTATGAAGGAATAATTAATAGTTTTTGAAAGATGACAAATCCAAAAAACGGATTGGTCTTTTTTACGTAATATGATAAATGTCCATTGTTCAAGTACTATTCTCATGCTAACTTGGTGAATATCATTTATATTTATTTGGGATTCTATTGGGTGGTAGATTCCTTACATAAATTGAAAGGGGAAGTTAAGCATGGCTGCAACACATACATTTTCAAAGCAGGAAGAAGTGGCAAATTCCATTACACACGGCATCGGGGCAATACTTAGTATATCTGCCTTAGTTATTTTAATCGTTTTTTCCTCTTTGTATGGAACAGTTTGGCATGTTGTGAGCTTTACAATCTTTGGTGTAACGATGTTTATTCTCTATATGTCATCCACATTACTTCACAGCTTACCAGTAGGAAAGGAGAAGGATGTTTTTGAAATTTTTGACCACTCATCAATTTATTTTTTTATTGCAGGGACATACACACCATTTTTATTAATCGTCATAAAAGGGACAATCGGCTGGTCACTATTCGGGATTGTTTGGGGTCTTGCGATTGCCGGTACCGTTTTTAAATGTTTTTTTGTGAAAAAATATCTTTTCACTTCAACGGTTCTCTATGTCGTAATGGGCTGGTTAATGGTTCTCGCATGGAAACCGTTAGTAAACAATCTATCCCCTGAAGGAATGATTTATCTAGTTATTGGTGGTGCGCTATATACACTTGGGGCTATTTTTTATGTTTGGCGCGGCTTTACATACCACCACGCCGTTTGGCATCTTTTCGTCATTGCTGGCAGTGCCGCGCACTTCTTCTGTGTGCTTTTTTATGTACTACCGATAAAATAACTTTCTTAATTTGATCTCTTCCCGTGAAAACCAAATGGCGCTGCTGCCAATGGATTGAATCATTCTCATCACAAGTAAGATCGGAAATGTTATAGACAGTGGTGCCCCAATGGCGGAAAGTGCGACCAGCACAAGACTACATTAACCGATATTCAAAAACACAAGCTAATAGGGTAAATGAATTTATTGATTAGTACGGCGGAAGTACTATATAGGGCCGCATCATTTCATAATCCTCGTGTTCAAGCATGTGGCAATGCCAAACATATTGTCCAGTGAAGGGGAAAAACGGTATGATGACGGTGGTAATATGGCCAGGTGGGCATCTGACTGTATCCTTCCCGCCACGCTCACCCATCTCTGGCTGAATCCTTGGACCCGTGTATCTTATTTGCTTTGTTTTTTTATAAAAATCTACATCAAATGCCCGTCTTCCAAGGATTTGAAATTGAACAAGATGAATATGAATGGGGTGATCATCGCCATTCGTGTTAACAAAATTCCAGATTTCAATTGAGCCAAGACGCGGATTTTCTGTAATTGGATCATCCCACATTTTTTTAGCAAGCAGAAATAGTGACCTTCCATATAAATCCTTTTCCTCACTTAATTCTAAAAACCTTTGTTTTTGTGCGGAATTTGTCTGAAGCCACTTGATAGGACCCAAATAGGCTGGGACCATACTTGTATCGATGCTGGAAAGCGGCATTGTTACCCGAAATTCCATGACGTTGCCGGTGGTTTCAGGGTTTACGGGATCACCTATCGGAAAGTGCGTCGGGGCATCATTTTTCAATACTATTGCTTTTCCTCCCAGATTTGAAAAATCAATAATGACATCAAGGCGCTCAGCAGGTGCAATAAGTAACGTCTTTACACCTATCGGTTGCTCCATAAACCCGCTATCCGTGCCAAGTTGAAAAAATAATTGTCCGGAATCCAATGATAGCCGGAAAAAGCGGGCATTTGCTGCATTTAAGAAGCGAAAGCGATATTTTCGCGGCTCTACCTCGAAAAAAGGCCATACCTTCCCATTTACAAGAATGGTATCCCCAAAAAAGGATGTGATAATTGATGGATGGATCCCTGATGTATTGTTTTCCGGCTGATCTGGATACGACAATGTGCCATCATCATGAAATGTTCGATCTTGTAGCAGTAATGGGACTTCAAAAGGACCGCTGGGAAGATTCAATGAACGTTCATAACGGTCCCTGATCAAATAAAACCCCGCAAGTCCTGCATAAATATTTAATCGCGTTAGCCCGATTGCATGGTCATGATACCAGAGGGTACGTGCCGTTTGTTGATTTCCGTATTCATAAATTTCCTTTTCAAAAATGGGCCCTTTTACAGCAAAACCATTCGTGAACCAGGCATCAGGATACCCATCGCTCGCTGGCTCTGTTCTTCCCCCATGAAGATGGACAACCGTCCTAACATCCGGTTTCTCCTTTTCCGCACCATGAACCGTATGATCAATCGGCAAAAGATGCTTGGCGGGCAATTCATTCTTCCACTTTACAAATACTCTTTCACCCATTTCCACCTCAAAAGTTGGACCAGGGTAAATCCCCTCATATCCCCATAACGTTGTTTGGGGTAAATCACTATGGAGTGATTGCTTTGTTTCCACCATGCTAACTTCATAATACGTATAGTCGCCCGATTTCCACTTTGGTTTTAAAACAGGAGGAATCGGCAGCGGATCTTTAAATTTTCCCAGTTTCATCATAAGCGCCCCTTCATGCCATTCTTACTAATAAGTATGAAAGCATCGAATGAAAAATTAATCATTCTAGGAATAGCATCCGTCTTAATATAAATAAGATAGGAATTCATGTGTCTGAAGTGGGGGAGAAGCGTGGAGGATTTTTATCAAATTTTAGATGTTCTGGACCAGCCGGAGGAAAAGGTTTTAGCTACAATCGTCCGAGTAAAGGGATCAGCGTATAAAAAAGAAGGCTCTTCGATGCTGTTTTTTGCGGATGGCAGGCAGATTGGTATGTTAACGGCAGGATGCTTGGAAACAGACCTTGCCATTCAAGTGAAGGAAGTTTTCGCGAAACAAGAGGCGATGTTGGTTCAATACGACTTGTTTGATGAGGATGATTTGGGCTGGGGCCAAGGTGCCGGCTGTAATGGAACCATTGATATATTAATCGAGCCAGTCACGGAAAAAGTAAAAGAGGATTTTAAATTAGTCAAAACGCTTCTGAGTCAACATAAGCCTGTAATCGGATTAAAAAAACTAGATGACTTGGGAGAATATATTTTTATTGAGGAAGAAGGCGAACCGTTTGGGAACTGGTCGGGCCGGATCCCAGTTATTGAGTTTACCTCGAAAAGCGGTGTGATGTCAGGAGCTCCGACTGTCTTTCAGCAAACAGTTCAACCAAAACCGAGGCTCATTGTGTTTGGGGCAGGACCAGATGCGATCCCACTTGCTTCGTTAGCAGCAGAAACAGGTTTTTCAGTGGTGGTCTGTGATTGGCGGGAAACGTATTGCCAGAAAAAATACTTTCCGCGAGCTAAAGAACTAATACTGGGATTTCCTCCTAAACTATTAAAACAAATCTCTTTTTCACCGTATGATTTTGTTGTGGTAATGACGCATCATTTTCAAAGGGATCAAGAAATAGTAAAAATGGTACTAAATAAAAATATCAGATACTTAGGGGTGTTAGGGCCGAGAGAGAGGACAAAGAGACTATTAAAAAGCGAAGATATTCCAAATTGGATTCACTCTCCAATAGGCGCTGCGATTGGAGCAAAAGGCCCCGTTGAAATCGCAGTTAGTGTCATGGCCGAAATGATTGAAGTGTGGAGAAAACCTATGCATGAGAAAGTGGAGCTTTTATGGACCATTCCGGATTAGTGGGAATCTATCTTGCAGCAGGGAAGAGCAGCAGGATGGGCAGGAATAAATTGAATTTACCGATTGGAAATCAGTGGTTGGGGAGCATTGCGTTACAGGCGGCGCTGGAATCAAAGCTGGAGATTACCTTCGCCGTCACACGAAAGGGAGATTCGCTTCATTGGGTTGCTCCTTTTTCCCAAAAAAGGGGTTTGAGAATTATCGAATGCGAGGAAGCCGACTGTGGTCAAAGCGCATCCCTTAAAACCGGGGTGAAGGCTGCGGTGGAATTAGGGGCGGCAGGTGTTGTCGTTTTGCTTGCAGACCAGCCGTTTGTGACAACGGAAGTGATTAATCGATTAATAGATCTGTATCAGGGTTCTGAGGAGTTTATTGCTTATTCCCATTATGGTGTGTTGAAACCACCTGTTCTCCTATCCAAGCGTCTTTTTCCACGAATTATGGATTTATCAGGGGACCAAGGGGCTAGAAGGTTGCTGCGCAGTGCTTGTATGGGAAAACAGATAAAATTGGATAAAGATGTATATTTTTTTGATGTAGATACGAATGAAGATTACCAGTTTCTATTGAGAAACGGACCATTCCTATGTGACGGGGAGGGATAAATGTGGAGGTTATTGGGAAAAGTGTCATTCGCAAGGAAGCGCTTGATAAGGTGACGGGACGGGCAATGTTTACACATGATTTTCATACGGTTCCGATGCTGTCTGGGCAAATGCTCATCAGCCCATATGGTCATGCTAAAATTGTCGGCATAGATACAACAGAGGCTGGGCAGGTTCCCGGTGTCAGGGCGATTCTCGCTGGAGAACGCTTTCCGCTCACCGGTGAGGCAATCCGTGACCGCCCGCCGCTTGCTGTTGATAAGGTTCGCTATCATGGTGAACCCGTTGCCTTAGTTGTAGCCGATACTCCCGTCCAAGCAAAGAAAGCAGCAGACCTTATAAAAGTTCAGTATGAGTTGCTTCCGATGGTGAATTCGCCCACTCAGGCGTTCGAAAAAGGGGCACCATTAGTCCACGAGCGCTTAGGTGAATATAAAAAAGAAGAAGATTCACATCCGGTGCCCGGGACCAATATCGCGACACTTATAAAGATTCGCAAGGGAAATATGGAGAAAGGCTGGGCGGAAAGTGAGACGGTCGTGGAAGCAAGCTTCTCTTTTGCTCCGTCAGATCATGCGGCAATGGAAACAAGGTGTGCGACGGCAGAGATTATGCCGGATGGAACGACCATCATTATGACGTCCTCACAAGCACCGTTTATGGTTAAGCGGTTAATCGCTGATTATTTTGATGTGGATCTTGGTAAAATTATCGTCCGTACCCCGCTTGTTGGAGGTGCATATGGCGGCAAGGCACCAGTACAGCTGGAGGTGCTTGCCTATTTAGGGTCCAGGGCGGTTGGCGGTAAACCGGTAAAAGTTTTAAATTCAAGGGAAGAAGATATCATCACTTCACCGTGTCATATTGGTTTAGATGCAGTCGTAAAGTTAGGCGCGGGGTTAAATGGGAAAATCCAAGTGGCAGAAATCCGATATCTGTGGGATGGCGGAGCCTATTCCGATAAAGCAATTGATGTCACGAGATCCGGTGCGGTTGATTGTACAGGTCCTTATAATATTGAAAATGTCTGGTGCGATTCATATTGCATGTACACGAATCATCCGTATGCATCACCATTCAGAGGCTTTAGTCATTCGGAGCTTTCATTTGCAATCGAACGGACAATGGATATACTTGCGCAAAAATTAAATATGGACCGGCTTGAACTCAGGTATATTAATGCAATTATGCCCGGTAATACAACACCGACAAGAGTTCCGTTAAATAAAAGTAATGTCGGGAATTTAAGGAAATGTATTGAGCAGGTAAGGGAACTCATACATTGGGGCGAGGGACCGGTAAAAGAAGTAAACAATCGACTTATTCGGGTAAAAGGGGTCAGCTGCAGTTGGAAGACGTCGACGATTGACACTGATGCCCCTTCAGGAGTAATCCTTACGTTTAATCGAGACGGAAGTATTAATTTAATGTCCGGAGTAATTGAGATTGGTACAGGTACCAAAACCATCCTAGCTCAGATTCTAGCCGAACGTCTGAAAATGGATGTGGACAACATTCATGTAAGGATGGAAGTGGATACACAAACAACACCGGAGCATTGGAAGACAGTGGCAAGCAAGGGAACTTTCATGGGAGGCAGGGCTGTTTTAAAGGCGGCAGAGGATGTGATTCATCAGTTAAAAGAAGTTGCAGCATGCGTTCTAAGAGCACCTAAGGAAGATCTTGAAATAGCGGGCAGTCGTGTTTTTATAAGGGATGATCCATCTATAGGGCTTCATTTTAAAGATCTAGCCAGCGGCTATAAGTACCCAAATGGTCAAACCATTGGCGGGCAAATTATCGGCCGGGGCAGTTATATCTTACGTCATCTTACCCATTTGGATCCTGAAACCGGAGCAGGAAAGCCAGGACCGGAATGGACGGTTGCAGCCTACGGGGTTGAAATTGAATTTGATCGGCGGGATTATACGTACCGGCTAATAAAAGCATGTACGGTTGTGGATATCGGCAAGGTGATGAATGAAAAAGCAGCACTCGGTCAAGTCATGGGGGCGATGAGCATGGGGCTCGCTTTTGCCGGCAGAGAGACGTTTTATTTTGATGAGTTGGGCCGTGTTTTGAATCCGCAGCTCCGGACATACCGGCCACTAAGGTATGGGGAAAATCCTGAATATTTGGTTGGTTTCGTTGAAACGCCTCAGATTGATGGACCATATGGGGCACGCGGGGTTGGCGAGCATGGCTTAATGGGGATGCCCGGGGCACTAGGGAATGCATTATCGGTGGCAGCCAGGGTTTCGCTGCACCACTTGCCGCTGATTCCGGAGTTAATTTGGAAAGCAAAGGAGGCTTCAATGTAATGCTTCCCTTTGATTTTGATTATTATCGCCCGGAAACGTTGAACGAGGCAGTTGAGTTATATCAGTATTTGGATCAACAGGGCAAGCAGCCGATGTTTTTTTCTGGAGGTACAGAATTAATTACACTTGGTAGAATTGACTTAGCCTATACAGAAGCAGTCATTGATATTAAGGGGATTGCGGAATGCCGGATGATGCAGGAAAGCAGGGATCTGGTAATTCTAGGCAGCGCCCTTTCGCTTACTACCATTGAAGAAGCAAATCTTTTTCCGTTGTTAACAAAGACAGCAAGTGAAGTTGCCGATCACACGGCCCGTGGAAAAATTACCTTGGGTGGGAATATTTGTGCACGAATTTTTTATCGAGAAGCCGTTCTGCCATTTCTACTTGCGGACAGCCAAGTATTACTAATTGGCCCTAATAGAAAAAGGATCGTCCCGATTAATGAAATTTTTCACGAACAGTTAGGATTGGAAAGTGGCGAATTTTTGGTTCAAATTGCTACTGAGAACAGGTTTATTAGAGCACCGTTTTTCAGCGTCAAACGCCGCCAGCAATGGGATACCGGTTACCCGCTGCTAACAATTGCTGCTTTAAAAATAAATCAACAGGTCCGTGTTGGTATAAGCGGGTTGTGCCCATTTCCATTTCGATCAAAAGAGGTTGAAGCTGCGTTAAATAATAGAGGACAATCGGCCGAAGGAAGAGTGACAGGTGCAATAGCCGTTTTACCACAACCGATTTTAGATGATGTCGAGGGGTCAGCTGAATACCGACTTTTTGTTTTACGGAATTTGTTATTTGATCTCTTGGCTGCTCTTGATAGAGTCTAAGTTTGATTAGAGGGGGAGGGAAAACTTGAAATCCTACACCATTACGTTAAATATAAATGGAGAAAATCGGATGGTTACGGTGAGGTCGGCAGATACTCTATTGTATATTCTAAGGGGGAAGCTTGGCCTGACAGGGGCGAAGCCTGGTTGTTTAAACGGCGACTGTGGGGCATGCACCGTGAATGTTGATGGCTGGCCGCAGAAATCTTGTTTGATGCTTGCTGTGGAAGCGGTTGAGAAAAAAGTGACAACGATTGAAGGGCTGCAGAATGCTCCCATTCAGCAGGCCTTTATTGAGAATTTCGCCTTTCAATGCGGCTATTGTACACCAGGGTTTATTATGAATTGTCACTCGTTAATCGAACAGCATCCAGATGCCGATGATCGCACCATTAAAGAATGGCTTGAATCAAACATTTGCCGCTGCACAAGTTATATCGAAATTGAGCAGGCTGTGAAATCGGTGTTAAAGAGAAATGAAAAACGTCAAGACGAGTTCTCTTGACGTTTTTCTCTTTCAATTATTGATTTTTCATTTGGAAATACGTATCCAAAACCCGCTTGCCTATTTTGAGGCTTGCCCGGTTGTCAACCTTTCCTTCGTAAGCCCAAGGAACTAAGACGGCCATGGCTACCTCAGGATTTGAGCTTGGGGCATAGCTCACCAAGCTTAAATTCATTACCGGAGGCGGCTCTTTCCCGTAATTACTGCGCAATGGTCCGTCGTAAAAGGCTTCGGCAGTCCCGGTTTTACCTGCTGGTGAGTAGGCAGCACCCTGAAAGAAATTATAGGCAGTCCCGCCGGGTTCCTGCATCACCTTTTTAAAGCCTAATTGTACACGATTCATCCATTCTTTTTTTGCATCTATCGTATTAAGGACGGTTGGATTGATTTCTTGCAGTACTTGCCCGAGTTCATCTGTTTCAGAGGCAGGTTCCCGAATTTGTTTCACCACATGGGGCTGCATCCGGTTGCCGCCATTGGCAATCGTGGATACGTACTGTGCCAGCTGCATAGCGGAATATGTATCATATTGGCCAATCACAAGGTCGAGCAAATGACCAGGGAGCTTACTTTGTCCTTTAAAACCAGATTGCTCACTCGGTAAATCAATCCCAGTTCTTGTCCCAAGACCAAAGGAGGCGAAAGAATTTCTTATGGTTTCAAAGGCAAACTTGTTGGTGAAATTTAAGGGTTTGTCGTATTCATAATGCCCTTTCCCGATATTAATCGCCGTATGGAACATATAAACGTTTGAAGATTTTTTTAAGGCATCAATTTCATTTAATCTGGCTAAATAAGCATAGGATTTTTTTAAGGGGGTATCTTTTATTTTGATCCCGGTATCATCGAAAGAGGTGCCTGGTGAAATCGCCCCTGTTTTATAGCCGGTTAATATCGTTGCCCCTTTTACTGCGGAACCTACGTTATATGTGGTGGTGAAGGTGACCAAGGCATCATCAATCATTTCAACTTTACCGGTTTCTTTGTCTTTAACTATTTTTTTTCCGGACATTGTTAGGACCTCACCAGTCCAGGGGTCCATTAAGACGACGTAGGCACGATCGGTTAAACTTGTGCCGGGTGACTGCTTTGCAGCCCAGAGTTCTTCTTCAATAATCTTGTCAACAGTCATTTGCAAATCCATATCTAGCGTTAAAACAAGATCTTTTCCATTCTTTCCTGCGTAAACAGAATGCGTTTCAATAACGTTGCCCGTTTTATCGGTTATATTTTTTACCTTAGATTTGTATCCGTGAAGAATATCTTCATACTGTAATTCCAGCTGACTTTTGCCGACACGGTCATTACGGCTATAACCCCTTGCTAAAAAATAATCTAATTGATCAGCAGGAAGACCATCACCGGATTTTGTCACTTTTCCCAAAACAGATCTCAAGGTATTTTCAAAAGCATAGGACCGGTCCCAATCGGTTGTCGTTTCCACCCCCGGTAAGGATTGAAGATTTTCACTAACAACGGCAAATTCCTTTTCAGTAACATCTTCATTCTTTACCATTTGCGATGTAAATTTGTAACCGCTGGTAAATTCACGATAAATCGCCAGCACCTCAAGGTCGTTGTCTGTCAACTCTTTCAACTCTTTCTCCGTGATACGATCCAATTTATATTTATAGATGTCTTTGTCCGTTATTTTCTTTGCATCATATAGGTCTCTTTCTTTTTTTGTGATTTTGGCATCTGCCCGCTTTTGATTGTTAATAATCCAAAAATCTCTCTTGTCTCTTTCAGTAACCTTGTCTGTTGGTTTTTCTATCAATTGTGCTAGCTTTCCAGCGGTTTCAAGCATTTCCTGTTGGCTAAACCCTACATTCGTAAAGGTAATCGCACTCTTTGGAACATTATCGACAATCACACGATAATCACGGTCGAGCATTTTTCCTCTAGGCACCGGATTACTGACCGTAATATCTTCTTTTCTCTCCAAATCCCTTTTGAAATTTTCGCCATATACAATTTGAACAAAGCCGAGACGCAGGATAAGTATGGAAAATAATAAAAAGACACTAAAAAAAAGTAAATTTAAGCGAAAAGGAAAATGAGACTTTTTCTTTTTCTGTTTCTCCAAAATAGTTACACACCCTTTTTACCAAATTGCTTCCTTTTCCTTTATTATGCCTTATCAAAAAAGTGTGTACAACAGAAAATAGGAAATAAGTTGTAAAAATGGAATTTTTTAAACTCGGTTGAATAAGGGTATGTATTGATTCGTGTTAGAACGGTGGTTATCTTAGCAAATATTATTTTTCCTTCTAGATGTAAAATTTATACAGTAGATAATTGGAACAGTCGAATCTATAAAATTTTTGTCTATTAAAATATGCTTAAATCTTTTTCCTTATTTGAATTTTTAATTTATAATGGATGGGGATGTGGGAGTTTCACATCTATTAGAAATAAAGTTTAGGAGGTCTACATATGGAACAGAAAGTAGCTGACCCAACGTTACAGAAAGCATTGGAACAATTTATCCTGTTAGATGAAAAAATTACTCATTTTTCCAGTATAATCGGTTTAGCTGACTGGGATCAAAAGGTGATGGCGCCGAAAAAAGGACGGAACGTTTTTGCAAAGGCAGCTGGAACATTGCGCACGGAAGTATTCAAGCTATCAGTTTCGAAAGAAATGGGCGATTTATTGGAAACGCTTACTTCTCCAGTTAACGAGGTAAATTTGGATCATGTGACGAAGGCAAAGGTTAGGGAGTATAAAGAGTACTACCAGAAATCTAAAAGCATTCCTGCTGACCTATTTCAGGAATACAGCATTTTAACGGCACAAGCAAATGACGCGTGGGAAGAGGCAAGGGAAAACAACGATTTTGCCCGCTACCTTCCTTCATTGGAGAGAATTGTTGCGTTCAAACGGAAGTTTGCTGAAATTTACGGGTATGAGGAGCATCCTTATGATGCCTTACTCGATGAATTTGAACCAGGTTTAACGGTGAAAAGACTTGATCCATTATTTGCTAAATTAAGAGAATCGAGTGTTAGGCTATTAGAACGGATTAAGCAAAATGGTAAGCCGACTCAAGCTGAATTGTTTGGGCAATCATTTGAGATCGAGAAACAAAAGGAATTTAATCGCTTCATCCTGCCCATTATCGGGTTTGATATGAATGCTGGGCGCCTCGATGAAACCGTGCATCCATTTGCGCAAACAGTGAATATAGGCGATGTTCGGTTAACCACCCGCTATTTAGAAAAAAATGTCCGTTCCGCTCTATTTGGCACGATCCATGAAGCAGGACATGGCATTTATGAGCAGCACGTCAATCCTGAGTATGAGGATTCGGTTCTTCAAAGTGGTGCATCATTTGGAATCCATGAATCACAGTCACGATTTTTAGAAAATATGGTCGGCCGCAGCAAGGAATTCTGGACGTTCTTTTTCCCCAAGCTGCAAGAATATTTTCCTGCACAATTAGAAACTATTTCGCTTGAGGAGTTTTATCGAGCAGTTAACACCGTAGAGCCATCCTTTATTCGTGTGGAAGCGGATGAATTAACCTACAACCTCCATATCATGCTGAGATATGAAATTGAAAAAGCATTAATCGGCGGAGAAATTGAGGCGAAGGACTTACCGGCCATTTGGAATCAGAAAATGCAGGATTATCTAGGAATTACACCAAGCACGGATACAGAAGGTGTCCTTCAGGATGTCCATTGGTCCTTTGGCGGCATCGGCTATTTCCCATCCTATTCATTAGGAAATCTCTATGCAGCCCAAATACTAAACACGATTCAAAAGGACCTGCCTGATTTCTATACCCATATTGAAAATGGCCGGTTTGACTTGATTCAAGCATGGTTAAAGGAAAATATCCATCAATACGGTAAGCTTTATACACCGAACGAATTAATCGTTAAGGTAACGGGTGAGGAATTAAACGCCGATTATCTTGTAGAATATCTGGAGAAAAAATATTCAGAGGTTTATGGGTTATAAAATTTATTGACAATAGATAAATAGTATAATATATTATTAGTAATTAAATATTTCCTTTTTAAAGGGGAGTAGCTGCTACAATAAAGTCGTCATTTCGAGAATTCATTTCTCCGGCTTTATTGGCAACATGGACGTTGTTAGCAAGACCTTTACTTTACTGTAAAGGTCTTTTTGTGTGTTTTTCCAGGCCTTTACTGTATACAGTAAAGGCCTATTTTTATGGCGTGAGGGAGTATTTTTTGAAAAAAACCAAACTTTTTAAGGAGGAATTGTTATGGATTTTACTCTTCTACTGGAATACGGATGGGTTTTAGTAATTTTGGTGGCATTGGAAGGGCTATTGGCAGCAGATAATGCCCTTGTTCTTGCGATTATGGTGAAGCATTTACCTGATGAGGAGCGGAAAAAGGCCTTGTTTTACGGACTTGCCGGTGCATTTGTCTTCCGCTTTGCGTCATTGTTTGTGATTTCATTCCTTGTTGATGTGTGGCAAGTGCAAGCAATTGGTGCTCTTTATTTATTATTCATGGCTAGTAATCATATTTTCCGGAAGGTTGTAAAAGGGAAAGCGGAAGAACAAAAGGAAAAGGTAGTCCGAAAAGCTGGCGGCTTTTGGACGACGGTATTCAAAGTAGAATTGGCCGATATTGCCTTTGCAGTTGACTCTATTCTTGCTGCTGTAGCGATGGCGGTTGTACTTCCAGATACAAAGCTTCCGAATATCGGCGGGCTTGACGGCGGTAAATTCTTAGTTATTTTTGCCGGAGGTATTATTGGGTTAATCATCATGCGATTTGCCGCAAACCAGTTTGTTAAGCTGCTGGAAAGAAGACCTGGCTTAGAAATTGCCGCTTTTACGATTGTTGGCTGGGTGGGTGTAAAGCTAGCTGTTTACACCCTTTCACATCCCGCATTAGCGTTTCTAAGTGAGGAATTTGCCCATTCAATTGAATGGAAGGTGAGTTTTTATGTAGTATTGGTTGGAATAGCGGCAGCGGGTTGGTTTTTTTCAAAAGACAAAGCAAGCGAAGCAGTGAATAAAGCAAATATTTCATAGGGGACTCGCCAAATGGCGAGTTTTCCTTTATGATGTTAGAATATGTAATTCTTTTAGTTAAAGAGATATTAAGGAGATTTTTTCTTGATGCTCTTTTGATCACGAAAAGGATATAATAAAAAATATAAACGAAAAAAGAAGCCGCGTCATTTTATTAATTTTTTTTTTGGAGTGATACATATTATCAGAAACAGTATTCCTAACCTTTTTACCCTTGCTAATTTATTTTTTGGATTTTTATCTGTCATGTATTCAGCATTAGGGGATTACAAGAATGCAGCCATTTTGATTTTGATTGGAATGATGCTCGACAGTATGGATGGACGAATTGCCAGGATGCTCCGTGTGGAGAGTGATTTGGGGAAAGAACTTGACTCGTTGGCGGATATCGTCACCTTTGGGGTTGCACCAGCAATGATGGCCTACTATTCCTATTTTTCTTCCTTTGGCGTACTCGGAATGGCGATTGCTGGTCTCTTTCCATTGTTCGGTGCGTACCGATTAGCGAGATTCAATATTAATGCCGTGAAATCTTCGTTGAAGTATTTTACCGGCGTACCGATTACTGCCGCGGGTGGATTGTTAACACTCTTGACATTTTTTCATGGCAAAATGCCTGGTTTCATCTTTGTTGTTGCTTTCTTTGTACTCTGTTATTTGATGGTAAGTACAATCAAAATTCCAAGCTTAAAGGATATCCCACTGCCGAAATATGGAATCATCATTACACTTTTTTTAGGATACGCAATCTATATTGTTTTCAAAAAAGAACAGCACCGCTTCCCATATTTCATCTATGTTGCCATCCCGCTTTACGTTGCCTTTATCGGATACCAACTAGTCAGGAGAAAAAGAAAAAATAATTCGAAATAAAAATAGGTATAATTTGTGACATTTCCGGATTAATCGTATAAAGATTGTCTATTATAGAACAATCGTGGGATAATATAATGGAATACATAGAAAGAGGAGAGTACATCATGAAGGTGAAAATTAATCGCAATGCTGCTAAAGCATTGAAAAAAATGTTGGAACAAGAAGAGGCACAAGGGAAGTTGTTCCGAGTTTATGTCACAAGCATTCACGGGGATCATGCACATTATGATTTGATGCTCGATACTCCAACAGATAATGATGTAGTGGTTAAAACTGATAAGGAAATTGACTTTATTTTGGAGAAAAATAATGAATATCTTGAGGATGTCTGGATTCAATTTTTCCATGTTCCAAAAGAGGAATGGCTGATCACTAATCCTTCAAAAGGTGCACATCACCACCATCATTAAAATAGAAAACACTTGGGACGATTGCTGCCAAGTGTTTTTTTATCCTATCTATTTTCAAAATACTTGAAATTGTTCACATATTTTTCATATAATCCAAGTGTTGCTATCTTAGAAAAAAGGAGACTATATATGATTCGGCGTTTCTTTTCTTATTACCGTCCCCACAAACGGCTGTTCATTTTGGATTTCAGCAGTGCAGTCGTTGTCGCTGTTCTTGAATTAGCCTTTCCGCTGGCGGTTAGTTGGTTTATTGATGATTTGCTTCCCGGTGGTGATTGGCAAACCATTGTCACAGTTAGTATCGGACTTTTCCTTGTTTATTTAGTAAGTACCTTCCTGCAATTTATTGTGAATTATTGGGGACATAAGCTCGGGATTAATATTGAAACCGATATGCGTCAAGAGTTGTTTGAACATGTCCAAAAACAATCATTCCGCTTTTTTGACAATACGAAAACGGGGCATATCATGAGCAGAATAACCAATGATCTATTTGATCTTGGTGAACTTGCCCACCATGGACCAGAGGATGTCTTCATCGCGGTAATGACTTTTATCGGCGCATTCTGGATTATGTTGACGATTAATGTGAAGCTCGCCCTTGTTTCCATCATCATCCTGCCATTTTTGATGTTGCTGGTTGTTGTTTGTAATTTAAAAATGAACAAAGCGTGGAGTCAAATGTATTCAAGCATTGCAGATGTAAACGCACGTGTAGAGGATAGTGTTTCCGGCAGCCGTGTTGTTCAATCATTTACAAATGAAGAGTTTGAGATTGCTAGATTTAGGAGGAATAATCAAAAATATCGCGGCGCCAAGCTTGGTGGCTATCGGGTCATGTCCTACAGTCTCTCAGGAATCTATATGATGACAAGGCTCATTACGATTATCGTTCTTGTTTATGGTGCATGGTTAAGTTTCACTGGGCAGCTGACATATGGAGAATTAGTTGGATTTGTCCTATATGTCAATGTTCTCTTTAAACCAATCGATAAAATCAGTGCGATTATGGAATTGTATCCGAAAGGGATGGCTGGATTTCAGCGTTTTATCGAACTGATTGATTCAGAACCTGAAGTAAAAGATACAGATGATGCTGTCGAAGTTGCTGCACTTAAAGGGAACATCGTATTTAACGAGGTATCTTTCCGTTACGACAGACATAAATCTGTACTGGAAAATATTAATTTAGACATCTGCTCCGGAGAGACTGTGGCATTTGTAGGACCGTCAGGCGCAGGAAAAACAACGATTTGCTCCTTGATTCCGAGATTTTATGATGTCAATGAGGGCGGCATCTTTATTGATGGCCTTGATATCCGAAATATGACAAAAAAATCATTGCGTTCCCAAATTGGCATCGTTCAACAGGATGTGTTTCTGTTTACAGGGACACTTCGTGAAAATATCGCTTATGGAAAACAGCACGCAACCGATGAGGAGATTACTGCGGCAGCACGTCGTGCCCACCTTGAAAAATTTATTGCTTCTTTACCTGACGGCTATGACACTCAAATAGGCGAAAGAGGCTTGAAACTTTCAGGCGGTCAAAAACAGCGGATTGCCATTGCCCGCATGTTTTTAAAAAATCCTCCGATCTTAATCTTGGATGAAGCCACATCTGCTCTTGATACGGAGACAGAAATGGTGATTCAAGAAGCGTTGACAGAGCTTGCGCAAAACCGAACGACACTTATAATTGCCCACAGACTGGCGACGATTCGTAACGCTGACCGAATCGTCGTTGTAACAGAGCAGGGAATTGCCGAAGAAGGACGTCATGATGAATTGATCGAACAGGACGGAATCTTTGCCAACCTTCACCGTGTTCAGTTCCAGTAGCAATAACAATTGATGGGTCCTGCAAAAATAATGCAGGATTCTTTTTTTATGTGTTTAATATAACTGTATTATGTAAATTGAAATTCCCATCTTTGAATATTAGAAATCGAAAGTGTAATCTTATATAAGTAAACTATGAAGGGAGTTTTTTAACATATGGATAATTTTAAAAATGATCTTGACATCAAATTAGTTGCCCTTGATATGGATGGAACGCTTTTAAATAACAATGGACAAATATCTGAAGCGAATCGGCTGGCAATCAAAGCTGCCCAGGATAAGGGGATTTATGTGGTTCTTAGTACGGGGCGTTCTTTAATGACAAGCCGCGAACATGCTGACGCACTTGAGCTGACTTCGTATTTAGTAACGGTAAATGGCAGTGAGATCTGGGATGAAAAACGGGAATTGGTCGAAAGGAATTTGGTGAAAGCGGAATTAATTGAATGGATGTGGCAATTAACGAAACAGCATAAAACAAAGTTTTGGGCGATCAGCACGGAACGGAATTGGCATGATGAAATGCCTGAGGATATCAAGAATATCGAATGGTTAAAATTTGGATTTAATATTGATGATGATGCAACCCGGGAGCTAATATTAAAGGAACTAGAGGCGAAGGGGGAATTCGAGCTAAGTAATTCCGCCATGAAGAATATTGAGGTCAATCCGTTTGGAATTAATAAAGCGAAAGGTCTGAGTATTGTCTGCAGCCGGCTCGGAATCGAAATGAAACATGTTATGGCCGTAGGAGACAGTCGAAACGATTTAATGATGATCAAAGAGGCAGGACTTGGTATAGCGATGGGAAATGCTCAGGATGTCGTGAAGGAGGCCGCTGACTGGGTAACGGCGACAAATGAAGAGGATGGTGTGGCACAAGCCATCCGGAAATGGGTTCTTTAAAATTGGTCCAAAAAAGAAAATTACTTTTTTAAGATTTTGTGTGGTATATGACAATAACATATTGGTAAAAATAATTGAGCAAGTATATTTTGCAAAATCATGTAATTGTTACATGCTAGGAGGCTACAACGAAATGGAACATGGTAAAGTTAAGTGGTTTAACGGTGAAAAAGGGTTTGGATTCATTGAGCGTGATGGCGGAGATGACGTATTCGTACACTTCTCAGCTATTCAAGGCGAAGGATATAAAACCTTAGATGAAGGTCAAGAGGTTACGTTTGAAATTGAAAATGGACAACGTGGACCACAAGCGGTAAACGTTCGTAAAGCATAAGACCTGCCAATAAAACAGACTCCAACATGGGGTCTGTTTTTTGGTAGGCAAAAAAGGATGTCTCAAAATATTATTACATACTTGAGACATCCTTTTTTAGGAACGGTAAGATTAAACACCCATTTTTCTCCGTGAATTACTTACTTTTTTAGTCTGCTGGCTTCGCAATTTTTTTGCACTTTGCGAATTATTTGAAATGGAGGTCCCAGCGCCGGACTTATTTTTTTTATTTTCAAGCTGCTGCTTCATCGCTTCCTGTAAACTTATTTTCTTTTTTGGTTCCTCATTAATTTGTGATTGATTAGATTCACTCATACAAATCCTCCTATAAGTAGTGTTACCTACAGTATAATCTATTTTTTTATTTAATAAAAATGAACCATTAGAATTCAATCGAAATTTTTAGGACGTTATTTCTTAATTTTGGAATAACGTCCTTTATTTTTAATACCTATGTAATAGAGGGTACAGGTTATTCTCGTTAACAATCAATACTAAATTAAAATAATTATAATTTAGTATTGATTTTAATAAAATTTATATTATAATTTAGTTATCAGGTTAAAAAATAGTTTACGAGGTGATTAAATGAGTAATGGTAACAAGCATTTAACAACAGGAAACGGAGCACCAGTGGGTGACAATCAAAATTCAATGACCGCTGGTTCAAGGGGACCAACATTAATCCAAGATGTCCATTTACTAGAAAAATTGGCGCACTTTAACCGTGAACGGGTGCCTGAGCGGGTCGTACATGCAAAGGGTGCCGGTGCACATGGTTATTTCGAAGTAAGCAATGATATGTCACAATATACGAAGGCAAAATTGTTTAATGGTGTTGGTAAACGCATCCCAATGTTTATTCGATTCTCAACTGTAGCCGGTGAACTTGGTTCTGCTGATACGGTTCGTGATCCCCGGGGCTTTGCTGTAAAGTTTTATACAGAAGAAGGAAACTATGATTTAGTAGGTAATAACACTCCTATTTTCTTTATTCGCGATGCTATTAAGTTTCCGGATTTCATTCATACACAAAAGAGGGATCCAAAAACTCATTTAAAAAATCCAACCGCTGTTTGGGATTTCTGGTCACTGTCACCTGAATCTTTACACCAAGTTACTTATTTAATGGGTGACCGCGGACTTCCTGCGACACTTCGTCATATGAACGGTTACGGCAGTCATACCTTCAAATGGGTGAACGAAGACGGTGAAGCTGTATGGGTTAAATATCACTTTAAGGCCGAACAGGGTGTCAAAAATATGTCACCAGACGTTGCCAGTAAATTAGCTGGTGATAATCCGGATTATCATACCGAAGATTTGTTTAATGCAATTGAAAATGGTGACTTCCCGGCCTGGAAGCTGCATGTGCAAATTATGCCGATTGAGGATGCCAATACGTATCGGTTTGATCCATTCGATGTCACAAAAGTATGGTCCCATAAGGATTACCCGTTAATTGAAGTTGGGCGGATGGTTCTCGACCGCAACCCTGAAAACTATTTTGCCGAGGTTGAGCAGGCAACCTTCTCGCCTGGAACAATGGTACCAGGTGTGGAAGCATCACCGGATAAAATGCTTCAAGGCCGGATTTTTGCTTATGCCGATGCCCACCGCTATCGTGTAGGAACAAATCATAACCTGCTGCCGATTAACCGTCCAAAAGCAGAAGTGAACAATTATCAGCGTGACGGGTCGATGCGTTCCGATCAAAACGGCGGCGGATCGGTTTACTATGAACCAAACAGCTTCGGTGGACCTAAGGAAGCACCTGAACATAAACAAACGGCCTTCCAGGTTACAGGGGTAGCAGAGCAGGTTGCATATGACCAGGATGATCATTACACACAAGCAGGTGACCTTTACCGTTTGATGACAGAGGAAGAACGGTCCCGTTTGGTGGCGACTATCGTTGGTGCCATGAAGCCGGTAGAGAGAGAAGATATCAAGCTTCGTCAAATCCAGCATTTCTACAAAGCAGACCCAGAGTATGGCGAGCGGATAGCAAAAGGCTTAAACCTAGCAATTCCACAAGAAGTAAAATAACTAGTTAAGGCCAATTCATTAAAAATGAATGGCCTTTTTCTTTTTTTCATCGAGTAATAATTTTACAATTAATTGGAAAAAATGCAATTGAGAAGATTGTGAAGGAGCCTGCCAGTGAGTCTGAATGTTATCTATGGAGCTATATTTATTTTTTCAGCAATAAAATGGGGAGATTGGAAAAATTGGAAGGCTTATTATCCAACTTTTCTATTTTTAATGGTGGGTGACCTTGTTTATCAGTTTTTGTTTTTTAAGCATAGTATGTGGGAATATGTCCCTTTTGGAAGCGATAAAAGCTGGGCTAAGCACACCCATATTGCCTTTTTGATAATGTTAATAAAATACCCAGTTACCATAAGCATATTTCTTGGCCATATGCCAAAGGTGCCATGGAAAAAATTATTGCATATCCTTGTATGGACATTGGTCTATACGATAAACGAATTTTTTGATTTGAAAATAGGGGCCATGGTTCATAAAAATGGCTGGAATTTAGGATGGTCGGCGTTTTTTAGTTTTGTGATGTTTACAGTATTGGCAGTTCATTTTAAAAAACCACTTCTAGCTTGGATTCTTTCTGCCATCTATGCCACTTTCTTATGGAATGTTTTTGATGTGCCAGAAAGTATATTAAAATAACTTAGAGTAGACAGCCAATTAATAAGGCTGTCTATTCTTTTATCTTATAATTATTTAGGAATAAAAATTTCACCTATTTAGTCGAATTATTTTAGCAGGAGTTTCAGTGATATTGTTAGAATAATAGAAATATGTATGTATTAAAGGGGGGATTTGTTTGGGTATCCAAGTGATTGAAAGAGAAGAGATAAAAGTGGTCGGCATTTCGTGGAATGGTACATACTCACAACTTAGCACAATTCCAAGTTTATTTACTAAACTGAAGGAACGTCTTCAAGAAGTATCCCATCAGTCGAATGAACCAGTTTTGATCGCACCATTTCATAGCAGGGAAACAGAGGTCACATATTATGTAACGAAACCAGTTGAAAAAATTGATGATATTCCAGAAGGTATGGTTGGTTTTACGATTCCCCGCAAAAACTATGTTTACGCTGTACATAGAGGCAATCAGGAGGATGTAGAAAATACATATCATCGAGTGTTTGAATGGATGGACGAGTACGGCTATGAACGAGATCACTATGCATTAAGCTTGGAAATCTTTAAAGAAGAGTATCAACAGCAAAATATATCCGGCGACCTTCATTTTGAAATTTATGTGCCTGTTAAGTCTTATAAAAAATAATCATGGATTTCAATAGGTAAGGAGCTAGAATTAATTGCTCCTTATCTTTTTATATTTTATGTGAAATAATGAACATATAACAATCAAGATGCATTTCCCTTTACTGTTTGAATTAAGTATAATAATATTAAATAATATAACTGAATAAATTCCTTCGGGGTCAGGTGAAATTCCTAACCGGCGGTGATGAAGCTTCTGCTTCTTAGTCCGTGACCCGGGTAACATTTTTTGTTAAACGGTGGATCTGGTGAAACTCCAGGGCCGACAGTTAAAGTCTGGATGGGAGAAGGAAAACAAGGTTTATGGGTAGGGTGAAGTGTACCTATTTTTAAACCTCTATTTCTTATTGCCATTTTTAAGACCCTAAAGAGAATCAATCTTTAGGGTCTTTTTTACTTCGTTTTAAAGGAGAGGAAACTTGTGAACGATAGCTTCTATTATCGCACCGAAATTAATTGGTGGAAAAAATGCACCTGCATCCTTCGGGGGACAGGGAATTGAACACATATCAGAAGCTGTTTCTTTGAAGATTATACAGGTGGATCAGATTGGCAGTGATATAAGAATTATTGCTGAACCTATGTAAGGAGAAGGAATGATTATGTTTACAGGAATCATTGAAGAAATTGGTACACTCTCGAATATCCAGAGAACTGGAGAGTCGTTTGTACTAACCATTGAAGCGAAAAAAGTTCTTGAGGATGTTCATCTTGGTGACAGCATCGCCGTTAACGGGGTTTGCCTGACGGTTACTTCTTTTTCAGCAAGGCATTTTACTGTTGATGTGATGCCTGAAACCGTTAAGGTTACCAGCTTACATACCGTTAAGCGGGGTTCAAAAGTTAATTTAGAAAGAGCAATGGCAGCAGGGGGAAGATTTGGAGGTCACTTCGTCTCAGGACATATCGATGGAACAGGAGTTATAAAAGGAAAACGTGCATTCGAAAATGCGATTTATTATGAAATTGAGGCGGACCCAAATGTATTAAGATATGTCATTTTGAAGGGATCTGTTGCGGTGGATGGGACAAGCTTAACTGTTTTCGGGGTAACTGAAAATAGTTTTACACTATCTTTAATACCACATACATTGTCGGAAACGATATTGGGGCATAAGGATTCAGGGGATATAGTGAATTTGGAATGCGATATGATTGGGAAATACGTCGGTCATTTTATCAATAAACTTTCTGCTGATCCGGGACAAAAGAGCAAGTCAGGGATAACGGAAAAATTTTTAGAAGAGAATGGCTTTTACTAATATTGTATTGCGTTGAAACATGGTTAATCAGCGGATAAGCCGAGTTATTTACGAATAACCAATAAGAGGGAGTGATAGACGTGTTTAATACAATTGAAGAAGCCCTAACAGATTTAAAAGAAGGTAAGGTTATCATTGTTTGTGATGACGAGGATAGGGAAAATGAAGGGGACTTTATTGCCTTGGCAGAACATGCAACACCGGCTGTGATTAATTTAATGGCGACGCACGGCAGAGGACTTATATGTGTTCCAATTGAGGAAGAATTGGCGCAAAAACTGGACTTAATTCCGATGGTTTCTAAAAACACCGATCCACATGGAACCGCCTTTACTATCAGTATTGACCATAAATTTTCGACAACGGGAATTTCGGCATTTGAACGTTCAGCAACCATCCTAGGTTTGCTCGATCCGGAGTCAAAAGCCGCTGATTTTAAACGGCCCGGACACATTTTTCCGCTCATTGCTAAAAAGGGCGGTGTACTAAGAAGGACAGGGCATACCGAGGCGGCTGTAGACCTTGCCAGATTATGCGGTGCAAGACCAGCCGGAGTTATTTGTGAAATCATGAATGAAGATGGAACAATGGCACGTGTCCCGGAGCTGCGGAAAATTGCCGATGAGCTGAATGTAAAACTGATTACGATTAAGGACCTAATTGAATACAGAAACAAAAAAGATAACCTCATCAAACGGGAGGTAGAAATTAATTTACCTACTGAATTCGGCTCCTTTAAAGTAGTTGGTTATTCTAATCTTGTGGATGGGAAAGAACATGTTGCCCTAGTAAAGGGTGAAATTAATCCTGAAACACCCGTCCTTGTCAGAGTGCACTCTGAATGCCTAACAGGTGATGTTTTCGGGTCGTATCGGTGTGATTGTGGTCCACAGCTCCATGCCGCATTAAATCAGATTAATCAGGCAGGGAACGGCGTCTTATTGTATATGCGACAGGAGGGACGCGGTATCGGACTTCTCAATAAACTGAGGGCCTATAAACTTCAAGAAGAGGGCTATGATACGGTTGAGGCCAATGAAAAACTCGGCTTTGGGGCTGATTTAAGAGAGTATGGCATCGGGGCCCAAATTTTGAAGGATTTAGGGATTAAAAAAATGCTGTTATTAACGAATAACCCGCGAAAAATTAAAGGTCTGAAAGGCTATGATCTTGAGGTAGTGGAACGGGTACCGTTGCAAATGGAGATGAGGAAGGAAAATGCCAATTATTTAAGAACGAAGCACGACAAATTAGGGCATTTGTTACAATATTAGAAAATGGTGTGTAAAAATAAAAATCAAATGGAGGCTTTAATATGGGAACTATTTTTGAAGGAAATTTAGTGGGCTCTGGGTTAAAAGTAGGCATCGTGGTGGGACGTTTTAATGAATTTATTACTAGTAAATTATTAGGCGGTGCACAAGATGCCTTAAAAAGACATGGAGTTAGTGAATCTGATGTGGATATCGCCTGGGTTCCGGGTGCGTTTGAAATCCCGCTGATTGCGCAAAAAATGGCAAATAGTAAAAAGTATGATGCGGTTATTACGCTTGGTACAGTCATTCGCGGCTCCACTCCACATTTTGATTATGTTTGTAACGAGGCAGCAAAAGGTGTTTCGGCAACAGCATTAGCCAGTGGTATACCTGTTAGTTTTGGTGTGTTAACGACCGATTCCATTGAGCAGGCAATCGAGCGGGCGGGAACAAAGGCAGGGAATAAAGGCTGGGATGCGGCTGTTTCGGCTATTGAGATGGCTAATTTATGTAGGAATATTGAACAATAAAACAAATTGCGGAAAAAGTGCATATCTTCCAACTCTTTTTTAGAAATGTTACAAAACTTCTAAATCGACAAAATTTATAGCTGACACCGCTAGTAATTAATAAACGACCACTTGCTTGTGCAGGTGGTCGTTTTAGATGCTTCTCGGTACAGCATATTGTTGTTAATGGTTCCTTAAGAAATCAGATGTCACTCTAACGAATTCTTCAGGATATTCCATCATTGCCCAGTGTCCGCAATGAGGCATAACGTACAACCACGCATTTGGTAATGTATCTAATAATTCATATGATCGTTGAAGTGGAACCATATTGTCTAGTGTGCCGTGCACAAGGAGTGTTTTATGTTTAATATTTTTCAAGTGTTCCTGCTCAAATTCATATGAAAGGATCCCTTGCATAATAGCACCATATGACTCAAGTGCGCCTTGCTGTTTAGTTAAATTGAGCCTGTAGTTCACCAATTCACTATCCACTTCAAAATTGGGGTTGGTTAAATGACTAACAATGGTATGCATCGCATCATAATCAATTTTATAGTTTATAAGCGCTTTCATTCCGTTGGATTCTTTTTTCGGTTTCCCTGTACCCATAAGAATAATTTTATCAATTTTATCAGGATCCTTGATTGCAGCGCCTAGGCTTGTAAGCCCACCCATAGAGTTTCCTACTACTGATGCCTTTTCTAATTCTAGTGCTGAAATAAGACTGAGCAATTGATCTACACGAGCATCATGATCGTATTTAAATTCCTCCGGGCTGGGTTTATCCGATTGTCCAAAACCTACAGTATCAATTGCAATAGTTCTAAAGCCTTTTTCAGCATATAATTCTAATGATTTTTCCCAATTTCCCCAGCCATCTGCACCTGCTCCTCCACCATGAAGAAGAATAAGTGGCTCTCCTGAACCCATTTCCCAATAATGTGTTTGAATTTGATTAGTTTGAATAAATTTTCCCTCGATCATGCAAAGATCCTCCGTTCCATTTTTAGATTGTTTAAAAAATAGCAATGGCCAATTTTTATTCTAGTGTAAATGCCTTGGAAACTATTTAAATTATAATCCTAAAGATAAAAATATTACCAATTGAAAAAACATTCAGTTTATAGTCTTATTTAAACTATTTTCTATCGAAGTGGAGGTTTTAACAAAATTATAGAAGAAAACGAATCGTGTGAAGGTGGTGTAAAGCAACCGTTTAAGAAAATCTTCTTCGAAGTTTTGATATGGAAAATTTCCTCTTCTTATAAATTGATATAAAAAATTTTTTAGGTAAAGCCAAATTCATAAAGCTTTTTGAATTGGAATTTAAAAAGTTTAGGATATATACTTTCAATAGGATTTAATATTAGGAATATTCATAGTAGTCTGTATTTTATTCTGATATGTTGTTTTTCCTCCATATAAAATAAAGGTCTTATTTTTCTTGTTTTATATCATTCCACTTTTTCTTGGGGGTTTTTTGATAACATACCATTTTAATAAAATATAAAAAGGAGGAAATCTAATGGTAAGTGTAATGGTACAACAAAGCTTTTGGAGTGGGATCACAATTGGGTTTATTTATGGCCTAATTGCATTAGGGTTTGCACTAATTTACAACGTAAGCAAGATTCTCAATATCGCCCAAGGTGAATTAGTCATGGCTGGTGCTTTAATGCTTTATTCGTTTGTAAGCGTTTTCCACACACCAATATGGCTAGCATTCATCTTAGTTATTCTTGTTGCCGGTGCAGTTGGTGCCGTATTGGTGAAAGGGGCAATTGAACCTTTAAAAAAACCAGAGCCGCTGACATATATTATTGCCACCATTGCCTTTAGTGAAATTATCCGTGGGACCGCCCTATTAATTTGGGGAACTGACAATTTTGCTATACCGTCCTTTATTAAATCCACTGCGATTCCCATTTTCTCTGCTAGTGTTGATTCTCAATCTTTATTAGTTATTGGAGTATCTTTATTGATTTATTTTGCATTTAGCTGGGTGAATAAGCACACAAATTTTGGTATATCTTTAAATGCTATTTCAGGAGACCCCTATGCAGCCCAATTAATGGGGATTAATGTAAAGGCCATGACGATTATTGTATTTATAATTGGTTCCGGCATGGCAGCGATCGGTGGTATTTTGATTGGCCCTTTAACAACAATGAGTTATTATCAAGGCACCATGTTAGGAATTAAAGGGTTTATTGCTGGAATGATTGGCGGAATCGGCAGTTATAAGGGAGCCATTTTAGGTGGCCTAGTGTTAGGCTTATTTGAATCTTTTGCAGCAGGGTTTCTTTCTTCATTATTTAAAGATGCATTTGCCTTGTTACTTCTATTTATTGTGTTAGTGTTTTTACCTAATGGTTTAGGTGATCTAAAAAAAGTATTTAAAGTTTCTCACTCGAATTAAGGATGCGGAGGTGTCACGGTGATAAAAAAATTTTTTACATGGGATTTCAACTTGTTACTTCTATTTATATTAGTTGCACCTTTTATCCTTGGGGAGTCTTACTTCTTTGATACCATTAATATCATTGGAATTTACATCATTGCGGTCATTGGACTGAATTTAATTTTGGGAGTGGCTGGATTAATCTCAATGGGCCATGCCGCATTCTTCGGTCTTGGAGCCTATTTTTCAGCCTATATCTCTATCAACTTACACATGAATCCTTTTTTTTCTGTTTTGATTAGTTGTGCTTTAGTAGCTTTAATAGCTTTTTTACTTTCATTTCCACTTTTGCGTTTGTCAGGTTACTTTTTAGCTTTAGGAACTATTGCAATTGGTGTAATTGCTTACACTTTGGTGAACGGAGGGGGGGATTTAACAGGTGGTCCTAGTGGATTAGTAGCAATTCCAGAGTTTTCAATAGGAAATTTTAGCTTTAATTCAAACAATGGAAATTTCTATTTAATTTGGATAACAGTCCTACTTGTTTTTCTTCTTTCTAAAAATTTAATGAATTCAAAGGAAGGCAGAGCAATGAAAGCCATTCATTCAGATGAAAATGCGGCAGCCACCTTTGGAATTGATGTTTTTGGTACAAAAATAAAAATATTTACACTTGGGAGTACGTTAGGTGCATTAGCAGGTGGCTACTATGCCCATTACATGCTTTTCATCTCACCGGAGATCATTTCATTGAATGCTTCTATTGATATCCTGATTATGAGCTTTTTAGGTGGACTTGGTTCTTTTATGGGTCCCGTTTTCGGAGCTTTCCTTTTCCAAGTTATTCCGCAAATATCGGCTATGGCTCAAGAATATGAAACATTAATTCAAGGAGTTATCTTCCTTTTGGTCATTATCTTTTTCACTGGTGGAGTACAATCAGTAATTGATCGATGTATTTCGTTGTTTAAACATAAAAAGGGAAATAAAAATACACATAATGTCCAGGTATAAGGTGAAAATCCCCTGGTAACCGGATAAATAAAAAAGAAAGTGTGGCGAGTGAATTGGCGCTGTTATCGGTTGAAGGTTTATCAAAAAGTTTTGGCGATCTAAAAGCCGTTCAAAATGTCACTTTTAACGTAGATTCAGGTAAGATTGTTTCAATCATTGGACCAAACGGGGCGGGGAAATCTACTCTTTTGAATTTAATTACAAGAGTTTTAGCACCAACTAAAGGGAAAGTAAGCTTTATTAATCAAGATATCATATCAATGAAAACAAAGGACCTTGTGAAAGTTGGCATTTCCAGAACATTTCAAAGTGTGAGATTGTTTCATGTAAATGAAATGAATGTACTTGAAAATATTTTAGTTGGGTTTCATCATCAATATAACCATAGCATGCTTGCCTCTTGCTTCCGTTTTGGCAGAACTAGAAAAAATGAAGCAGAAATGTTGGAAAGAGCTTATGAAATTATGGAAATGGTGGGTATTAGTCATTTTGCACAAACACCGGTCAAAGAATTGGCATTTGGTAATCAAAGATTAGTAGAATTAGGCAGGGCCCTAGCTGCAGACCCACGATTACTTATTTTAGACGAACCAGCTGCAGGGCTGAATGATGTGGAAACAGAACAATTTTCAAAATTGATTAAGAAAATTAATCAGGCAGGTGTATCTATATTATTAGTAGAACATCATATGGGCTTAGTTATGGATATATCTGATAAAATTGTCGTTTTAAATTATGGAGAGAAAATAGCGGAAGGACGACCTTACGAAGTCCAGAATAATCCAGCTGTCATCGAAGCCTATTTGGGGAAGGAGGCTGAGACTGCTAATGTTGGAAATTAGTGATATTTACGCACGCTATGAACAACTAAACATATTAAAAGGAATAAATCTTCAAGTTGGAAAGGGAGAAGTCGTTAGCTTGCTAGGAGCAAATGGTGCCGGGAAATCATCAATATTAAAAACGATAACAGGTGGTATTACGATAACCTCCGGGCAAGTTTCGTTTGAAGGAAAAGAGATTACCTCAAAGCCAGGTTATACAGTAGCACGCAAAGGGGTGGCTCATGTCCCAGAAAATAGAAGGGTTTTTAAAGAATTAAATGTTGAAGAAAATTTAATAATTGGTGGAGCAAAACATGCTAATAAAAAAGAACTTAATAGGAGAATAGAATCTATTTACGACATGTTTCCCCGACTTCAAGAGAGGAAAAAACAATTGGCTGGCACAATGAGCGGCGGGGAACAACAAATGCTTGCGATTGGAAGAGGTCTTATGATGGAGCCTAAATTACTTATACTAGATGAGCCTTCCCAAGGATTAGCTCCTAAAATAGTAGAGGAGATATTTTCAACGATTGAACGACTGGGAAAGGAGGGGAGTACAATCATTTTAGTCGAACAAAATATATTTCAAGCTTTGCAAATTTCACACCGAGGATATGTGGTAAAGAACGGACAAATCATAATGGAAGGCAAGGCTAGTGACTTACTGAAAAATGGAGAATTAAAAGAAGCCTATTTACATTGATTGTTAATAAACAATTGTTTATTTCAATATTAAAAATAAAGTAGGGGAGAGGTATCATGATAAAAAGGTGGATCAGAAATATCGGTTTATTGCTAGTCATTCTAGTAACAATCACGGCATGTTCTTCAAAAAGTTCTTCTGGTGACGAAAACAGTAAAGAACCTATAGTATTAGGTGCAAACTTAGCTTTAACTGGGCCAGCAGGGACTTATGGTACAGCAATGAAGGATGTATTCGACTTTGTTATTAAGCAGAAAAATGACGATGGCGGAATTAATGGACGGAAATTAAAAATGGTTTATTATGATGATGAAAGTAAACCTGAAAAAACGGTACAAAATTTTCAAAAATTAATCAAAAAGGATGGTGTGAATGTCATTGTTGGTCCTAGTACAACCACAACTACTGTTGCGGTTGAGCCGATGATAGAAAAAGAAAAAGTCATTATGTTCTCAGGATCAAATGCTTATTCGCCACCAGGGAATAGTTTTGCGTTTAATACCTCTCTAAAGCAACCTGCTACACATCTAATCCATCATGAATGGCTAAAAGAAAAGGGAATTAAAAAAGTAGGAGTAATGGCCTCAACCGATGAAAGTGGGAATCTCTCCGTAAATATAATTAAAAATAATTTTAACAAGAAAGATGGAATTGAATATGTTTTTGAAAGAATGGCCCTAGATACTGTAAATGTTACCGCAGAATTAACTCGGTTAAAGGAGCAAGGCATTGAGGCCCTGGTTGTTATTGGTACTGGTGCACCTGTGAACATTGTTCTGAAAGGTGTTGATCAGCTCAGTTTGGATAAGCCTGTTTTATTGACGCAGACTCAATTAAACTTTGCGTTCGCTGACCAGGTTAAAGATTTTATGCCAAAAGAGCTATATATATCAGGGACACCACCAATGGTGTATGAACAATTAGACGAAAACAATCCGTTAAAACCAAATTTAAAGAAATTTGCTAAACTTTATAAAGATGGCCTTCATAAAGAACCTGATCATCTTGGTGCTATGGGTTACGATATTATTACCTCAGTAATTAAAGCAATAGAACTAGCAGGCAGTGATGATCCGGAAAAGATGAAGAAAGCCTTCGAAACAAAATTTAAGAATATGGCGTTGACAACTAGTGTCGTAAACTATACTCCTGAAGACCATCAGGGTACGAATGGTGATGGAATCGTATTAATAAGACTTAATCAAGATTCAACTTGGAGTCTTGCGATGGAGCCAAAATTCTGGGAAAAATAATTTAAACAGTCAATAATAGAAGTAAAGTAAACCCATCTCCAATAAAAACCCCTACTTTTTAAATTTTAAGTAGGGGTTTTTATTGAATTATTAGAATTGTGCGTTCATGCTGCCGTAGTTGTCCCCCAAGGGAATAAATTAGGCGGTTTGTCGATTTTGAATATTTCGAATATTATTCAAACCTTAAATATGTTAAAATACAATAAAATTAATCCTATCTATGTTAGGAGGGAAGTCATTGAAGGTTGATAGTTTTCTGAAAGATTTTTTAGAGAGTGGTCATACCGACTTTATTGGGGTCAATGCTTTAGGAATTTTACGAAAAGATCTGGTAGCTGTCCTCGGCATGGAAAGGGCGAAAGGCTTTTTGTTGCGGTATAGCCATAATTGTGGAGTAAACGATGCTAAATACTTCGAAGAAAACTTCTCTTGGGAGTCCGATATTGAAATAATTGAAGCAGGATATAAAATAAATGATTTAAAAGGACATGCAAAACTTATACCTATACAGGTCAGAACCGACCGGAAAAAAGGTGATTTTTATTTTGAAGGACGATGGTATTATTCATATGAAGCGGAACAACATATTCGGCATTTCGGCTTTCATCCTGAACCTGTGTGTCACACTCTAGGTGGATATGCAAGCGGTTACTCAAGTCAATATCTTGGTGAAGAAGTAATTTTTAAAGAAATTGAATGTATTGGAAAAGGAGACCCGAACTGTATTTTTATAGGAAAACCACTAAAAGTATGGGGAGATGAAATAAGTGACATTCTTCCTTTTTACAAAGAGGAGAATTTAAGTGACGAATTAGATAGAACATACAAACATATAGGCAAACAGAAAAAAATGTTAAGCGATGTATTGGATATTAATGAGAAACTATCAAAGATTTTAATTAAAGGGGGAGATATTTTTACTGTTTTAAAATTGTTATCTCAAAATCTTTCTAGTACAGTTATACTAGAAGATCGGAATTTTAACTTAATAGAAGCTTGCGGCGATTATATTCCTTATCATTTTATGGAACTGGTAGAAGCTCATAAAACAAAGAAAAAGTCAGCTTGGATGGACAGGCTTTTCAATGAAAAAAGTACCGTTCAACTAACAGTCAGTAACCAGTTCAATGGTTTGAAACACGAACGGATTATCTCACCTGTATTGCTAAATAATGAAGTATGGGGCTACATTTCTTTAATGAAAAAAGAAGGTACTTTTGATGAAATGGAGAGTGTTCTTCTAGAACGAGCCAATACGATTTGTGCTCTTCATTTTTCAAACGAGAGGACGGCAATAGAAACAGAAAAGCGAATTAGCGGAGGATTTTTAAACGAACTATTAATTTCGAATCCCGATATTAAAAACCTCTCTTATCGGATGAAACTAATGGGTTATGATCTAAATAAG